>CAZCEL010000057.1:0-15806 GCA_964497175.1 uncultured Bifidobacteriaceae bacterium | reverse complement strand
CACGGTATACCAGCGCCACAGCTCGTCGCCCGTCTTGACGTCGAGTGCGGCCACCCATCCGCGCGTGCCGGAGTCGCCCGACCCGTTCTGGACGATGACGCGGCCCTCGGCGACGAGCGGCGCCGTCAGGAATCGCTCCTGGCCGCCGAACTCGTTCCTGACCGTGATCTTTTTGTCCCACACCAGCTCGCCGTTGTCGCGATTGACGGCGATGACACGGCCGTCGGGGAGGTTGGCCAGCACCAGGTTGTCCCAGAGGGCGATGCCGCGCGTGCGCGGCGAGTTGCCCTCGTGCTTCACGCCGGGGTCCGCGATCCACATGAACTTCCCGTGGTCAGGGCTGCGCGCGTCGATCTTGTACACGGTGCCCCAGCCGTCGGTGGTGTACATGAAGCCGTTGTCGATAAGCGGGTTGACCTCGTTCTCGGGGCCGTTCTGCCCGACATCCTGCATGCCCCCGAGCGCAAGGGCCCACACGAGCCTCAGGTTCCTGACGGTCTCCCTGTTGATCTGCGTCAGCTTGGAGTATCTCGTCGAGCCGTAGTCGCCGTTCATCAGCAGCCAGTTCTGCGGCTCGTTTCCCGCGTTCATCAGCCGGTCGCGGTTGACCGTCATCGAGTAGTCGGCGCCGAACACGACAATCGACGCGAGGATCGAGAGCAGGCAGGCAAGTGGCGGCAGCGTTCGCAGCTGGTGATTCATGTCGCTCCCCCTGATGAACAGCCAGCACGCATTCTAGTTCAGGTGAGGCACGAAAAAATCGCTGGTCCACTCCGGCCGGGGGCCTCATGATGTGAGCGTGCCTACGAACACGAGATCTGTCTGCATCGTCCTGGTACTGGCTGCCGGCCTGTGGTCGTGCGGGGGGACCGCGCCAGAGGAATCGAGCCGCGTCGAGGAAGCGGTGCCGGCGACCCCGGCGCCCCAGCTCAGCGTCTACGTGACGAACGAGACGTCGGGCGATCTCACCGTCATTGACGCGGCGACGAGCGCCGCGGTCGCGACGATTCCTCTCGGCAAGCGGCCCCGCGGCATTGCCGCCAGCCCGGATCGGGCGTTTCTCTACGTGGCGCTGAGCGGTTCTCCGGCCGCCGGCCCGGGGGTGGACGAGAGCAAGCTCCCCCCGCCCGATCGCAGCGCGGACGGCATCGGCGTCGTCGACGTGCGCCAGCGCAAGCTGATCAAGGTGCTCCCGAGCGGGACCGACCCCGAGCAGGTGGCCGTGAGCCGCGACGGTACCCGGCTGTTCGTGGCCAACGAGGACGCGGCACTGCTGAGCGTCATCGACGTATCGGAGGGCAGGATCGTCGAGACCTTCAAGATCGGCGGTGAGCCCGAAGGTGTCACGCTCAACCCGTCGGGTGGCCAGGTCTGGGTGACGTCCGAGGAGGACAACGCGGTTTTCGTCATCGACCTTGCCGCCCGCAAAGTGGCGGCATCCATTCCCGTGGGGCCGAGACCCCGCTCGGTGGCGTTTCTGCCGAACGGGTCTCGCGCGTTCGTGCCGTCGGAGACCGGGGCCACGCTGTCGGTCATCGACACGGCTCGGCTGGCAGTGACGAAGACGATCGAACTCGGAACCGGCATGCGCGCGATGGGCACGGCGGCTGCGCCCGACGGCAGACGGGTGTACGTGACGACGGGGCGCAGCAAGATGCTGCTCGTCGTCGACACCACGACCGACACGGTGGTCGGCTCAGTGGAGGTCGGCGTGCGTCCCTGGGGCGTTGCGGTCGCGCCTGACGGAAGGATGGCCTACACGGCCAACGGACCGTCGAACGACGTGTCGGTCGTCGACCTCGCCACTGCGCAGGTGACGACTCGAATTGCGGCAGGGCGTGGACCTTGGGGCGTGGCGGTTGTGGAGCGTCCCTGAGGCGTCCGGCAGTCACCACCCGCTGTCACGGTTCGTGTCTGGTCAACAGCGGGTACCTAACGGCCGCCTCGTTGAACGCGCCAAACAGATCGCTGAAGTCGCGGTTCACCATCGGGCCGGCGCCACGCTGCCACGGCTGCCGCGTATCCCACAAGAAGCGGGTGCGGGCGCGACGAGGTCGAGCGGGCCTGCGGGAGAAACAGCGTAGCCACGAAGAACGGATGCCCGGCAAGCTCGACGATCCTGATCTCGTCACCCTCACCCATGCCGCTCACGCGAAGGCCGTTGGCCTCGAGCCGCAGGCGGTAGTCGGGATTCACGCCGTAATTACAGAAGTAGTGCTCCGTGGCCTCCATCGACGCGTAGAGCCGCGCGGCAAGCGTGTTGGGAGCGAGGATCACCCGCTGGGCCTCTCCGACCAGCGAGCAGGCGAGCGGCGTGATGACGAGCTCGCTGGCGTCGGGATTCGTCTCGGCGTGGTCGGCGTCTCGGACCCCGAGAACGTTGCGCGCGAACTCGATGATCGCGTGCTGGAAGCCACCTCAGGTGCCGACCAGGGGCACGCCGCGCTCCCGGGCGCAGCGGATCGCGGCGAGGGCGCCGTCCATGCTGCGATACGGGCTCGCCGGCGCGATCCAGACGCCGTCGTACGCGGCCAGCCGCTCGTTCCAGTCGCCGGCCGCATCCGTCGGTTCCCACTCGAAGTGGAGGCCCACGTGCCCGAGTGCGTCGTTCGTGAGCTGATGTGTCCGGTTTGTGGGATCGAAGTCCCCCACGATCCCGATCGGAAGGCTGGGCATCGCGCCGGCGAATCCTATCACGCTGGAACGGGCGTGAAGAGACACGCGTCGGATCGGTGAGTCGACCGTCGTATGATCTACAGGACCATATGCTGAAGTGGAAACTGATCGCCCTCCTGGGTACCCTGTTCGGAGCGGCCGGACTCGCCTGGGGCTACGCCCAACAGGCGAACGCGCCCGGGTTCTACGAGCTGCGGGTCTACACGGCGCAGCCCGGCAAGCTCGCCTCGCGCTTTGCCAGCCGGACGGCCGCCATCTACGCGCGGCACGGCATCACCAACGTGGGCTACTGGATCCCGCAACAGAGCGATCCGGAGCTGGGCATCAGCGCCGAGAACACGTTCGTCTACATGCGGGCGTATCCATCGCGAGGGGAGCGTGACAGGCGCCTCAAGGCCGCCCGCAACGACCCGGAGTTCGCGGAGGTCGTTTTGGCGCAGGAGCAGGACCCTGGGACGCGGCTCATCGTGAAGGCGCACAACATCGACCTGGTGCCGCACGGTCCGCATACGGCGGTAGCGCTCCGGCGATAACTACGGTGTTCCGATCTACCAACTGAAACCGTCAACCTGACCACAGCGAAACGAGCAATGACGTTGGGTCGCCAAGTACGTCACGCGGTGGATCGAAGATCACCTACTCACACCGCAGCGCTTCGGTGGGATTCACCGACGCCGCCCGCCGAGCCGGTACGTAGGCGGCGATCAGTGTGACCGCGAGAACGGCCGGCGCGACCAGCAGGAACGCCAGTAGATCGATCTGTCCGCCGCTTGGACCGCCCGGAAAGGCCGCCGCCATTGCGCGTTGAGCGCCGGCGCTTGCCAGCAGACCCGCGATGAGCCCCACAATGGCCAGCAGAGCGCCCTGCCGCAACACCATCCGCAGCACATCCAATCGGTCTGCGCCAATCGCCATGCGGATGCCGATCTCCCTGGTTCGACGACTCGCCGCGTACGCCACAAGGCCGTAGAGGCCGACGATCGCGAGTCCCAGTCCCATCGCGCCCATGGCTCCGACCAGCCCGATGATGATCTGGAAGATCACGACGGCCCGCAGTCGGTACACCTCATCCATCGTACGGACGTCGTAGACCGGCTGGCTCGCGTCGATCCCGCGAACCATCTCGCGCAGCGGCGCCGCCAGACTCGTGGGATCGCCCTCAGATTCGGCCAGCAGCACCATCCGCGGCTTCGGATGCTGCGGGTAGGGGAGATAGACCCATTCTCGTGGCGGCTGCACGAGGAACTGGTACTTCGCAGTTCTTGCCACTCCCACCACCTCGACTCGCGGTCCATGGCCGTCGTTCAGTCGAAAGGACTTGCCAAGCGGATCCTGCCCGGGCCAGTAGACTGACGCGAGGTGCTCGTTCACGACCGCCACTCTGGGAGCCCCCGCAGTGTCGGCCGCGTGGAAACTCCGTCCCCTGAGTATCGCCGGCCCCAGAGTCGTGAAGTAGTGTTCGTCCACGATCGAGCCGGGTACGGTCGCGCTCTCCGTGCCTGTCGGGAACTGAAACCCTTCGGGGACGATGGTGACCGACTCGAAGCCGTTCATTGGTGCAAAGGAGGCGAGGGCCGCCGATCTGACGCCAGGCACGAGACGCGCCCGAGCAGCCACCTGCTCGTAGAACCGCTGCGCCTGGGCGCTGCTGTAGCCCGCAAGGCTCGGGTCGAAGCTCATCGTCAGGACATGATCGGTGCGGTACCCAGGGCCGCTGGCCACCAGGTCCAGGAAGCCCCGGTAGATGAACGTGGCCAGGAAGAGCAGGACGACCGAGACCGCGACTTGCCCGCCCACGAGCGACGCGCGGCCCCACTGGCGACGCCGACCACGAACCGCAGCGTCGGTCGCCTTCATGACGGCCGTCAAGTCGGCTCGCGTCGCACGAATCGCTGGCGCCAGTCCGAACAGGACAGCGCTCACGAGCGACACCAGGAGGCTGAAGACGAGGGCGCGCCGATTGAGCTCGAACGAAGGCGCAATCGGCAGGTCGGTCGGGAAGCGGAACTGGCTGAACAGCGCCACGCCAGCGTAGCCGACGAGGAGACCGAGCGCACCGCCGGAGCCAGCCACGAGCAGGTTCTCGATAACGAGCTGCCGGAGCAACCGCCGACGTCCCGCGCCGATGGCGAGCTTCACAGCCATCTCACGGGCGCGCACCGGCGCGCGGCTGGCCAGCAGGCCGGCGACGTTGGCGCACGCGACGAAGAGCACGGCGACAGCGAGCGTGGTCAGCATCGCAATCAGCATCGCGCTGGGCGGAGCCTCCGCGATTCTGGCCTGGAGCTCGGTCCGTACCGTCAGACGCTGGTTCCTGTTCGTGGCGGGGTGGTCTCGTTCCAGGTCCCTGCCGATGACTGCCAGCTCGGATTGCGCCTGGGCCATCGTCACACCGAGCTCGAGCCGTCCTTTTATCGTGAGCCGGCGGAAGTCGCGTGCCTCGAGCGGCCCGAGATTGCTGTCAGGTGTTGCGGCTGAGCCAGCGCCGCCCGCCGTGACCGGCGCAGCGGGCGTTTCCATGAGGCGCGGCCACATCATGATGGGCACATAGAACTCGAACCGCGACCACTGCTCCGGGCCGTCGAAACCCTCTGGCGCGACCCCGACGATGGTGAACTGAACGCCGTTGAGCCGTACCGGCCGCCCCAGGACGTCCCGACTGGCACCGAACCGCTGCTTCCAGAATTCGTGCCCAAGTATCACGACCGCGTCGCGTCCAGGCACCTGGTCCTCTTCGGGCCGAAACGTACGGCCGAGCGTCGGTGCAACGTCCATGACCGTGAAGAAGTTGCCGCTGACGAGCGCGCCCATGGCGAGCGTCGGCGACTGGTCCGGATCGACGGCGAACCCGACCGTGGAGCTGACGAACGCGGCGAGGCCCTGGAAACTGCTGCTGCGATCGCGGATGTCGGCGTAGTCCCGATAGGACGCCACATGAGAGCCGTAGATGTCGGTCGAACCCACGGTCAACACGTCGCGGGCTCGGGGCACCGGAAGCGGCCTGAGCAGCAGCGCGTCCGCCCAGCTGAATACGGCGCAGTTGGCACCGATGCCGATCGCCAGGGACACGGCCGAGACGATCACGAAGCCCGGATTTCGCCTGAGCGCGCGGCAGCCGTGGCGCACATCGCGCGCCAGATTCTCGAGCCACGGCAGGCCGCGTTGGTCGCGGAGCGCCTCCATGGCCTGCGCCAGGCCGCCATTGCGGATGGCGGCCGCGCGTCGCGCGTCCACTCCTGAGGCTGCTCCTCGCCGAGCGTCCTCCGCCTCGGCCAGATCGAGGTGGAGCCTCAATTCCTGCTCGAGGTCCCGGTCGTCCCGCCACGGGCGGAGAGATGCCCAGAGGCGGCTGATCAACTCGCGCGGCGTTGCCATGAGCCTGCTACTTTCTGCCTTACTATCCTGCCCTTCTGCCTTACCTTTCTGCCTTTCTGCCTTTCTGCCTGCCTGGCCTTCTTACGCCTCGTCTCGCAGGAGCGTGTGCATGATGGCAACCATGCGATCCCACTCCGTCTTCTCGGCTGCGAGCTGGCGGCGTCCGGCGGCCGTGATGCTGTAGAACCGCGCCTTCCTGTTGTTGTCGGAGACGCCCCAGGCGGCCCGCACGAGTCCGCGCTGCTCCAGGCGCAACAATCCGGGATAGAGCGTCCCCATGTTGAGGCGGAGGGCGCCACGCGACACCTGCTCCAGGCGGGCCGCGAGCGCGTACCCGTGCAGCGGCCCCATCGTGGCCAGCGTCTGGAGGACCATGAGATCGAGGGTGCCCTGGAGGACCTCCGCGCGGCCCGCTTCTCTATTAGCCATGCCAATGGAGCGTACCCGCGTTCTGTTAGGATGTCAAATGAAACGTGCTGCGGCCGAGTCACTCGAGCCGCTGCCGCCGACCAGGATCACCTCGACCCCGCCCTCGTGCAGCGCGCGCAGCAAGCCGGCGAAGTCGGTCGTCGCCGGGGGCCGGGCGCACGGCCGGCGGCCGCCAGCTCGTCAGCGAAGCTGGCGAGCGCCACGAGATCCTCCAGCCGTTCCTCCGGCGTGCGCTTCAGGCGCTCGCGGAGCAGCGTGCGGACCACGTCCTTCTTGTAGGCCTCGACCGCCGGGTCGGGCGGGAACCGCTCAGCGGCGGCCAGCATGCTCGCAGTCTGCCATCGCGCCCTCGTTGCTCCGGCGGAGCGTGAGCGAGTGCCGGCGGGCAGGGGGTTCACCCAGCAGTGCTCGTGGAGTCTTGACAATGCCCTGAGCGGGTGGTCGGATAGGGTGTGCACGACGGAGCGGGTGCCCGCACAATCGGCTGGCGGCCAGAGGAAACAGAAGGAGAGCCCTGATGCAGCGAAGAATCCCGTCACTCGGTGTCCTACCCGGCGTTGCGGCGCTCGTCTGGCTGATGATCGTTCCGCTCGACGGCCAGGCCCCGTCAGGCGGCGCCCGGCCCGCGTCGGCCAGGACAGCCTGGAAGGCGCCGCGCACCGTCGATGGGCAACCGGATCTGCAGGGCGTATGGGCGAACAACAGCATCACGCCGCTCGAGCGCCCCGAGGCGCTTGCCGGACGGAGCGAACTCAGCGAGGCGGAGTTGACGGACCTGCAGCGGAAGGCCGCCGACATCCTGAGCGGCAAGCAGGCCGGCGACATCATCGGCGACCGACTGCTCCAGGAAGCGCTGAAGGATCCGAACCTGCGACCCTTCGACGCGGTGACGGGCAATTACAACACGTTCTGGATCGTCGACCGCGACTGGGACAATCGGACGTCGCTCATCATGGACCCGGCCGATGGCAAGATTCCGCCGATGACGGCCGAGGCGCGGCAGCGGGCGAGCGCCCGGGCGGCGGCGAGGAAGGGGCGGGGTCCCATGGACTCGCACGAGGATCGTCCGCTATCGGAACGCTGCATCACCTTCGGCATGCCGGATCTGCTCGCCGGCTACAACAGCTACTACCACATCGTCCAGACGCCTGGGCACGTCGCGATTGCGACCGAGCGGATTCACGACACGCGCCTGATCCCGCTCGATGGGCGGCCCCACCCGCCCGAGAGTGTCCGTCTCTGGAACGGCGACTCGCGCGGCCGGTGGGAGGGCGACACGCTCGTGGTGGAGACGACGAACTTCTCCGAGCGAGGTGTCTTCCGGGGCGCCTCCGAGAGCCTGCGCGTGACCGAACGTTTCTCGCGGGCGGCGGATGATGTCCTCGCGTACGAGATGACCTTCAATGATCCCAAGACGTGGACGAAGCCCTGGACTGTGCTCCTTCGCTTGAAGAGATCCGAGGACAAGGTCTACGAGTACGCCTGCCACGAGGGAAACCACTCGATGGTGGGAGTGCTCGCGGGCGCTCGCGTCGAGGAGAGCGCCGCCGCCAAGGCGAAGAAGTGACAGAGGGAGGCTTCCATGAGCCGGCGATTGTTGCTGCTCCTGTCAATCGGCTCGGTCGGAGTCCTGGCCGCCCTCCTCCACCTGGGCGCGCTCCGTGTGGCGGGGCAGGAACCAGCGACCGGTGAGTCACGGCCGAGGTCGGGCAGCCCGCCGAGAACGCCCTGGGGCGAGCCCGATCTGCAGGGGATCTGGGTCGATCCGTACCAGACGCCGCTGCAGCGGCCGGCCCGCTTTGCCGGCAAGGAATTTTTCACCGAGGAGGAGCGCGCCGATCTGGACCGGCGGCGAGGCGCGATGCTCGGTCGCGATCGCCGCGGGGCGGCTGGGAGCGAGCGCGACGTCGCCGGTGCCTACAACGCGGTCTTCGAGTCGGTGCGCCCGACGGGCCGGCGGACATCGCTTGTCGTCGATCCGCCCGACGGCAGGATTCCGCCGCAGACCCCGGACGGGCGCGAGCGAGGCGAGACCTATCGCTCGTTTCAGCTCGCGCTGCTGCAGGCCACCGTCACGTGCAAACAGCAGGAAGCCGCGTGCCGCGGCTGGAAGTACGGGCCGCCTTCGCCGAGGCGCGCCGAGGTATCTCCCATCTACAACGCGGATCGGCTGAACCGCGCCAACGGTCCGGAAGATCGGAGTCTCGCGGAACGGTGTCTGCAGGGCGGGCTCCCCGATTTCGGCGGGTATCGCCGCATCGTGCAGTCGCCCGGATCAGTCGCTATCGTGTATGACACGGGTCAGGGCCAGGGCTGGCCGCGCGTCATACCGGTCACCATGCGCCCTCATCTGCCGGGACACCTCCGCCAGTGGTGGGGCGATTCCCGCGCCCGCTGGGAGGGCGACACGCTCGTCGTCGACGTTACGAACTTTACGCCCAAGACCGATTATCTGGGATCTCGACAGGGCCTCCATCTCGTGGAGCGGTTCACGCGCCTCGACGCGGACACGATTGAATACGCGATGACCATCGACGATCCCACGACGTGGACGCGCCCGTGGACGGTGAAGCAGGAGCTTCGGCGGCAGGACGAGCGGGCGAACCGCATCTATTACGAGCCGCGGTGTCACGAAGGGAACTACGGTCTGGCGGGCATGTTCGTGAACTCCCGCGCCGAGGAGCGCGCGTTCGCCGCGGGACGCGGCCCCGACCCGGCGACGAGAGACAACGCCACAGCGGGCGGAGGCGGCGGCGACCGGCCGGAGCCCGATCCGTTTCAGACCGAGCGCGGCCCGGAGTGAGCTTCGCTCAGCTTTCTGCGGTCAGCATTCAGCCATCAGCGCGGTTCACGCGTCGGCGCCGATCGTCGCACGCGCATCCGTCGTGGGCATCCTCGCGCCACACTGGCGTGTGAACGGGCTCACGCTGAATACACCGCCAGGAATCACGTCTGATCGAGTGGGGCAAGTTCCTACTCTGGTGCGGTTCCCCTTCATGAACCGCGCACGAGGGCCTGACCAGGGGCGACCCCATCGACGATTCGGCCGCCGTCGACCAGGAGCGTGCCCGCCACGACGACCGTGCGCCGCCGCGAGCCTGGCGACTGCGATCACCTCGTGGCGCGTGGCGCCGGGTGCGTACTCGAGGCCGATGCCGACACCGAGCGCCCCCGCGTCGAGTTGACTTCGAGGCGCCGCCAGGATTCGCTCGAGACGTTCAGGCGAGGCGGGCGCATTGGTGGCGGCGCCGGACTGAGGAATGATGCCGGCCTCCGGCCCGAGGATGCTGACGGGCAGGGGCGTGTCCCAGGAGCGGAGACGGGCCGCCAGATGCGACGCGCTGGCGCCGAAGTGGACGGGGCTCCGTCCGCGGCGGGCATCGATGAAGCGCCCGACGTCGGGGACGCCCACCTCGAGCTCCAGCGCGGTCGTGACCCCGTCGAGCGCCATGAGACGGTACGCGTCCTCACTCTGTCCATGGTGGTGCGTCGACGAAGCCGGGGGCGACAACCAGGCCGCTCGCGTCGATAGTCCGTACGCCGTCGATCGGGCTGGTGGAGATCCGCACGATGGTGTCGCCAGAAATCCCCACGTCTCGGATACCGTCGAGGCCGGTTTCCGGATCGATAACCCGGCCGGACTTCAGGACGATGTCGAAGGCTTCGGGGGCGCGGGTGCAGGCGGCAAGCTGGCAGGACGCCGCAAGGAGCAGGGCAGCAGCGCGCCGTGTACGGCCGCTCAGTACACGTCGGTCTGTCACCGGCTCTGCCTCACATGTCCCACGGGAGAGGATCGCGCATGAGTCGTGGTGGCCGCAGCGGAGCCGGGTGCCAGCTACCGTGGCGCGCCGAGGGGGAAGATGGCGATCCGGTCCCCCCGCACGGCACCCACCCACAGCTCCTTGCCGACCTGAACGGCGACCGTGCCGAATGCGAACACATCACTGTTGGGATGATTGACGAGTTGCTGAACCTTCAGTGTCTCCGGATCGACTCGCGCAACGTTCGAGGTCTGCGACGGGGCGACGCCGCCCTGACCCGCGGCCAGAAGCGACCCATCCGGCGCCCACCGCACGTTGTCGACGCGGAACCCGACGGGCACGGAGTCCTTCTTGACGGGCGTCTGCCCCCGCGACAGCCGAATGACCGACTGGCTGCCCCAGGCGCCGATATACAGCCGCTTGCCGTCCTTCGAAATCTCCAGACCGTTGGGACCGGCCGACTCGCTCCCCGGGACCTTCTGCCAACCGCTTGCCGCGTGCCATTCCCACACCTCGGCGTTGTTCTCGCCGGCCATCATCCGGCCTCGCCCGGCGGGATCGGCGGGGCCGCGCGCCTGGAAATTCGTGGTGACGAACCCGCCATCCGGCAGACCAACGACGGAATTCAGCCCGATTGGATCCGGTGCGACGGCGCAACCTATCCAGGTCAGCGCCGGCACTTTCTCCCGCACGTCGAGCTCGAACACCTCGATCGACTCCCTGGTGCCGTGATGAACAAGAAATAGCGTGTGAACGGCATTCCGTCCGGGGCGGAGATACAGACCGTGTGCCCTGAACTGTTCCCGCTTGGTCAGATCTATCGGTCCGGGGCACGAAGGGTAGGTCTTCCTGTCGAGGCGCTCCCGTGGCGACGCGGTGGGGAAGAGGATTGTCGTGGTCCTCTCGCGACTGTCGATCGCGCGGATGGCGCCATTGGCCGCCATGCCGGACGAAAGTACCCACCTCGACCCGGGGACAGTGACCAGGTCCTCGGGGCCAACCTGCTCGCAGACGAACTGGACGTTGCCGACCGGATCACAACCTGCCGCCCTCGGACCCACGATGCCGAGCAGCAGCAGAATCGCCATGGTCAGACCGAGTGACGTCAGCGCTTTCATCGGACCCCCCTTTTCATCTGGTCATCTGACCTTGGCCACCTGGTCGTCTGGCACGTCGTGACTGCCATCCTCTGAGTGACCAGCCTGCGGCCAGCTCGCCAAATGCCCAGATGATAGAGGATTCGTCCCTCGTCGGCTACAATCGGGCGATTGCTGACGGGAGGGACGCAATGGTGAGAACGATCGCGCTTGCATTCGTTGCCAGTCTGCTGGCGATCTCGTCCGCGTTCGCGCAGCTGTCGCCGACGGCCGAGTGGGCCGTCCGCGCGCAGAACCAGTACGCGGTGGCCGCAAACGTCACGTACTTGACCGCCACCGGCTATGAATCGAAGCTCGACGTCTATCGGCGCCGCGACGTCACGACGCCGCAGCCGACGCTCGTGTTCTTCCACGGCGGGGGCTGGATCGCAGGCACCAAGGAAGCGTCGTTCATGTCCATCCTGCCCTGGCTCGAGATGGGCTGGAACGTCGTCAACGTCGAGTACCGCATGGCACGGGTTGCCCCGGCACCGGCCGGTGTGGAGGACGTCCTCTGCTCGCTTCGCTTCGTCGTAGGGCAAGCCAAGACCTACGGCGTCGACGTCAATCGGATCGTGGTCAGCGGCGAGTCGGCGGGCGGACATCTCGCGCTCGCGGCGGGCATGATCCCCGAGAGCGCGGGCTTCACACGCATCTGCGCCGGCGGCGGGTTTGCCGGCAGCGAGGCCTCAGTGCCGAAAGTGGCCGCCATCATCAATTGGTTCGGCATCACCGATGTCGGCGACATGCTCGGCGGGCCCAATGCGCGATCGTATGCCGTTCAGTGGGTCGGCGGTGCGGCACACCGCGATGAGGTGGCGCGCAGCGTGTCGCCAATGACCTACGTGCGGGCGGGGCTGCCTCCGGTCCTGAGCATTCACGGCGATGCCGATCCCATCGTGCCCTACTCGCATGGGGTCCGTCTGCGCGATGCGCTGACCAAGGCAGGTACGCCCAATGAGCTGATGACGATTCCCGGCGGCGGGCACGGTAATTTCAAACCCGAGGATCGGACCAGGATCTTTGCGAAGATCCGCGAGTTCCTGATGAAGAACGGACTGTAAAGAAGAAAGGCAGAAAGGCAGGAAGGCAGAAAGGCAGAAAGGTAGAAAGGTATGACCGGGTGGCGGCGATTGACGGTTGTGGCCCTCGCGGTGGCGGTGCTCGCTGCCACGGTGACGGTGTCGGTTCAGCCCGTCGACGAGGGGCGCAACAGGCCTGCCAGGGACTGGACACATTTCGGCGGCGACTGGACCAACGCCCGCTATTCCACGTTGAGCCAGATCAACACGAAGACGATCAAGAACCTGGCGGGCGCGTGGACCATCAGGTTCGAGGGGAACGCCTCGACGCGGGCGACGCCGGTCGTCAGGGACGGCGTGATGTTCGTGTCCGCCGGCTCGCGTCTCTACGCGCTCAACGCGGAAACAGGCGCGACTATCTGGACCTGGCGTCCGGCCGAGCAGGCGCCGGCCCGGCTCGAGGCAGCCGGCATCGGGGATCTACTAAATGCCGGCTTCGGGATTCCCAACCCGCCTGGCGTGGCGCTCGGTGACGGGATGGTGTTTGCGGGGCTGATGGACGGGCGCGTCGCCGCGCTTCGACAGAGCACGGGAGAGGTGATCTGGACGCGGCAGATCGGGTACGAGCCGGCCAGGACCGGCCAGGCGGTGTCGGGCACGCCCTCGTATGCGAACGGCGTTGTCTATGCGGGGCTCGCCAACGGCGACTGGGCGTTTCGCGGAAAGGTTGTGGCCCTCGACGCGAAGACCGGGAAGCAGTTGTGGGAGTTCTACACGATTCCCGGTCCCGGCGAACGGGGGCACGACACCTGGCCGATCAAGGATCCGAAGTGGAAGAACATCTGGCGGCAGGGCGGCGCCGGAGTGTGGCATTCCGGCACCGTGGACGTCGATCTCGGGCTCGTGTACTACGTCACCGGCAACGCGGTGCCCATGTTCGGTGGAGAGGCGCGCAAGGGCGACAACCTCTATACGGGTTCGATCGTCGCGCTCGACATGAAGACCGGCAAGCTCCGATGGTTCTACCAGGTGGTCCACCACGATCTCTGGGACGCGGATATCGCCATCCCTCCCGTGATGTACGACACACAATTGGGCGGCCGGCCCCGGAAAGGCATCGCGGCGATGCGGGCCGACGGCTACCTGTTTCTGCTCGATCGAGAGACCGGCAAACCGCTGCTGCCCATCGAGGAGCGGAAGGTCACACAGGATCCGTTCAACCAGACCGCGCCGACCCAGCCGTTTCCGGTCGGCGCCGACAGCCTGACGCCGCCCTGTGAGAGCTGGCGCGACCGGATCAAGGAGCCCTTCATTCTGGACTGCACCGGGTTCACGCCGCCATTTCTCGGCCGGGACAACGTCGTCGCGCCGAATGCTCCGATCGCCGGCAGCAATCGCGTCACGCCGATGTCCTTCAGCCCCGAGACCGGCTACTTCTACGCCCAGGGCACCGGGGCGCTCGGGCGCGCACGCCGCATCAGCGCCGATCCGTTCTTCCGCGGTCAGGCGGCCGACCTCACGCCGCTGCCGCCGAGCGTGAACGTGGTTGCCGCGATCGACGGCAGGACCAACAAGATCGTGTGGAAGAGGGAGGTCCAGGGCTTCCTCGGCAACAGCGGCCCGCTGACGACGGCAGGCGGCCTGATGTTCCGGGCGCATGGGGACGGAAACTTCCAGGCGTGGGACGCCCGGACCGGCGACCTGCTGTGGGAGTTCCAGACAGGCGTTGGCCAGGCGCGCGGCCCGGCCATGACCTACGAGGTGGACGGCGAGCAGTACATCGCCCTGTCCATGGGCGCCGCGTTGTGGGCGTTCAAGCTCGGCGGAGCGTTGACGCCGCAGGCGGCGCCGCGCGCGGCAGTTGGAGGTGGACGAGGTGGCGGCCGTGGGAGCGCCGGCGGCGACACGACCGACAAGATCGAAACCGCCACGCTGGTGCCGTCGGCCGACCGCGGAGTCGGGAGCCGCTACGCGTTCGACGAGCATGCGTTCAACCCGGTCCGCGCGCGGGTCAGGGCCGGCACGACCGTCGCGTTCGTCAACAACGGCGTGATGACGCACACGGTGACCGCTCAGGACGGAGCCTGGACGACGGGGACACTGACGATTGGGGAAACCGGCTACGTGCGGTTCGATAAGCCCGGCACGGTCACCTACATCTGCAAGGACCACCCGTGGGCGATCGGGCAGCTCACCGTCGAATGACGCCCGCCCGGGACGTGTGGACGCTCTGAGATCAGCTGAACACCTCCGCCGAGGCTCACACGGCCCGGTTGCGTTGGCGTCGGTCCTCCTGGCCGCCGTGTGGGCCGTCTCCGACGCAGCCGCGCAGACCGAAGCGCCTCCGCTGTCCCGGGATCAGAACGGACAGATCATCGTGCGTGCCATCCGCCTGGCCGATCCGCTTCGGATCGACGGGCGGCTCGACGAAGGAGTCTACCGAACTGTTCCGCCCATCAGCGAATTCATCCAGACGCTGCCGGAGGAAAACACGGTTCCGACAGAGCGGACCGAGGCCTGGGTGCTGTTCGATGCGCTCAACATCTACATTGCCGGTCGCTTGTTCGAGTCGGTGCCCGAAGAGCAGTGGACGGCCAACGAGATCCGCCGCGACACCAATCAGCTGCGTCAGAACGACAACTTCGGCGTCATGCTCGACACGTTTCTCGATCGGCGCAACGGATATCTCTTTTACACGAACCCGCTTGGCGCGCTGGCGGACTATCAGCTCAGCGACGAAGGCAACCCGAATGGAGACTGGAACCCGGTCTGGGACGTCCGCACGGGCCGCTTCGACGGGGGCTGGACCGTCGAGATGGCCATTCCGTTCAAGTCGCTGCGCTACAGGTCGGGCCGGTCGCAGAGCTGGGGCCTCCAGATGCGGCGGTCCATCCGCCGCAAGAACGAGTTCGCTCACATTACGCCGCTCCCGCTCTCGAGCGGCGGGTCGCCCGGCGTGTTCCGGATCTCGGCGGCCGCCACGCTGGTGAACCTGGATCTGCCAGAGGCGGGGAAGAACGTCGAGCTCAAGCCCTATGGCATCTCCCGGCTGACGACGGACCGCTCTTCCACGAGACCGTTCACCAACGATCTCGATCCCGACGCGGGAATCGACGTGAAGTACGGGTTGACGGCGAACCTCACGGCAGACGTCACCTACAACACCGACTTCGCGCAGGTCGAGGTCGACGAGCAGCAGGTCAACCTGACGCGCTTCAGTCTCTTCTATCCCGAGAAGCGCGAGTTCTTTCTCGAGGGCCGCGGCATCTTCGACTTCGGGCGCGGCGGGAGCGGGGTCGGCGGGTTCATCGGCGGTGGGGGTGGCGGCAACACCGTCACACCCACCCTCTTCTACAGCCGGCGTATCGGGCTGAACGCGGGGCGTGCCGTGCCAATTGACGCGGGAG
>CAZCEL010000056.1:2819-15928 GCA_964497175.1 uncultured Bifidobacteriaceae bacterium | reverse complement strand
TCCGGTCGACCCACGCCGGAAGCTGATGCGCGTACCACGCGACTGGAGTCGGAATCGGCTGCGTTTCGTAGTGAAACGTCAGCGCGGTCAGCTGTCGCCACGTCGGATCGCCGCTCGCGAGCTTGATCGCCCCGGACCCCGCCATCAGCCGCACGATCAGCCACCACAGCAGCCAGCGACTCAGGCGCGGCGGGTCCCGCGCCGTCGAGAGACGGTCTCGCCAGACGAGCGGTGCGATGAGGATCGCGAGCAAGCCGGTCTCGAGCAGCAGCGTGTCCCACTGATAGCTCAGGAACCCGGCGCCGACGACGAAGAGCGACAGGTAGGCGAGCCAGAGCAGAGGCAGGATGAAGATGGGTGCCAGGCCGGCCGTCAGCAGTGCCGCCAGGCCGGCGCCTCCAAGACACACGAGCTGGAGCGCACGGTCGCCGGCGTCGATCCACAGGAGGGTCGGCCACCGTCGAAACCGATCGACGCCGATCTCGGATTGATCCGCGAACTCACGCACTCGCTCCAGATAGGTGCGGGCAGGCTCGATCCCGTCCTCGCCAACGAGGCCAACGATCTGGATCGCGAGCGACGCGAACGCGACCAAGTACGTGAAGCCGAGCAGCCGGCGGAACGCCCATGCCGCGACTGCGTAGGTCGACGGCTCGGTCACACGGCCCCACAGCCACGTGGTCAGCCAGCCGAACAGGGGCCGATGATCGGCGATGACCCGGTAAGCCGCTTCGCTCCCACGGGCTACAAGCGGGAGCCGGTCGTAGGCGGTGAGCAGCAGCCAGCCGCCCGCCCTGGCGATACTCCAGGGGGCGAGGGTCAGCGTCAGGAGCCGGAAGACGGCCCGTGCACCGCTCGATGAGCCGCCGTCGGGCTCGACGAGATGAACGGCCCGGGCAAAGCCTTCGATTGAAATCTGTGGGAACCGCTCCGCCGTGTCAGGATCCTGGAAGGGCTTATAGCGGACCAGGTCGCCGGTGCCTCGTCGCCACCTCGCGACCCAGAAGCGGCAGAATCCGCAGTCGCCGTCGAAGACCAGCACCGGGAGGCGCGAGCCGTCGCGTGCGTCGCTCACGACCAGACGCTACCATAGCAACCGCGCACCACGCTGCGGCGGGCGGGGGTCTGCTTGTGGCAATGGCAGAGCGCACTGTGCGATTCTCGCCCGGAGCTTCGCGCGCTTGACTGAACGGGCGCGGACCCGTTGGTGATTCGGCCGGTCGCGCCCTGCCGCCGTCGACGCGCCGGCGTCAGCGGCTCAGCGCCTCCGGCAGCGACTGCATGAAGTCGCGGACCGACGCGATCTGGCTGTTTGCCGAAACGAATTCGAAGGCCGATGCGCTGACCGAGCGTATCCGCGTACCTTGTGATGCGATGATGGCCGCGTGTACTACCGGGCATTCGTCAATCAGTCCGAGGAGCGTGGCCCACGCCGGCAAGTCCAGGATGGCAATCACGTCCAGCGCGTCCCGGGCGCGCCACGGCGTTCCCTCCTGCCACTGTCTCGTCAGTGCGATGCGAAGGTCGTCGAGCCCGGCTTGAATCTCGCGGTCGTCGCACCTGAAGTGGGTCAGGATCTCGATCAAGCGCTCTGCCGCGTACATGCCGACGTTGTTGTGAAGAACCGTCCACCCGACCTGGAAGACGCTGATGAGATCGTGACCGACGAGAAAATCGTCGGGCACTGAGGCTTCGGCTTCAACGAAGAAGCCGCCGGGCGCGGTCGCAGGCAGCCAGTGCGGCGGCCAGTTCTCCAGGCCGAGGTTACAGACCGCGACAGCGGCATCCGACGCCTCCTGGGACGCGAAGGATCGTGCCTGGATGGAACAGCCGGTCATGATCGCGTTCGCAAGGTAGGCCAACTCCTCGTTCCGCATCGCGTAGGCCGCCTGGTCGCGGTCGTACGCCACTTGCAGCTGCGCCTCCAGGCGCGCGAGACGCGGCGTGTGGCCCTGCGATCCCTGGAGCAGCGCCCGAGGCTGCGGCCGAACAACGCCCGCGTCGACGAGGATTTCGACGAGGGCGGAGACGGCGGCGGGGTCCGCCACCGAGGGCGGGGCAGTGGGGTCCGCCAACGCGGACTGGGCGGCGGGGTCTGCCGATGCGGGCGGGGCACCCGGTTCCGCCGACGTACCCGATTCTGAGAGTGCGCCGGTGGATCCAGCCTTGGTGTCTGACGCTGTCGCGCTCGCGACCGCCCGGAAATACGCGCGGGCGACCGGACTCGAGGGCGGCGGCGTCTCGTGCTCGAGCCGAAGCTGGCGCGCCGTCTGGAGAAACGCGCGGGCCTGCGCGGGCGTGGCGAATCCCTGCTGCTCCCGGCGTCGTTCGCGATCGAGCGCGAGGTCGAACATGACCTGCTCCGGGTAGGTCAGCAGGTCGTGCAGTCCATCGACCTCGGGCCTGGAGTTCGAGAGGGTCCGACACCCGCGCATGACGCGGTGGAAGCAGGCGGGATGCTCGGCATCGAGCGCGATCAGCACGGCGAGGATGGCGTCCCACGACCCGATGCCCCTAGCCGTCACCAGGTACCCGCCGACCTCGCACCGGACTCCATCGTCGCCCGGACGAGCCGCGGCCATCTCCTCTCCGTCGATCGTCACAGAGGGCATGAAGGACGCGGGGTCGAAGACGCGCACGTGCTGTGCGAGCCCGGCAACCACCAGATCGAGGTTCATCTCCGCGAGCTTCCCGGCCGCCACGCTGGCGCTGGATTCCACCAGCACTTCGAGCCACAGGCCGAACCGATCGGCGTCGAACTGCTCGTCGAGGCCTGGCCGGCTCGTACGCCACAGGTCGAGGTCGAAGACACGCGCCAGCTGGTCGGGTGTCGCAAGCGCGACGAGCTCGCCGCAATCCTGGAGTCCGACGCTGCGAATCACCCGGTGAAGCAGCTCGGGCTGCAGTTGCGGCACCACGCGCGCGAGGTGGGGCGTGCCCAGGATCCGATCGAGCACACGACCCTCACCTCGAGTGTCCCGCAGGGCCGGACTGCCGTGCTGCCGATTCACGGCATCGGGCTGCGGCGTGCGCGCGTGTGAGGTGTTCCCGCGGGGACGCCGAGTTCGATCACGAGGTTTCGGCATGGGCTCTCTGGAACGCACCGGCCATCGCAGCCGCCGTCGGGCGCCACAATGGACGGTTGGGGTCGTTCAATGTAACGGAAGTTCAGGTTGCGCGGTAGTCTGTTCTCATCTGCACACCGCGGCGTATAATGGAGTCAGACCGGCGGCGATTCCAGGTGCTCACCTCGCTCCGGGCTCTTCCATTCCGCAACGGGCAGCCGATCTCGTGTCTGGCGCCAGCCCCGGCTCAGCAGATTGCGCGCCCCAGAACACCACCCGCTCTATCGTCGTGTTCGGCGTGGGGGCGCGGAACAGCTCGACGGGCGGCGACACGCGGAGACCCTCAGGGGTCGGTGTGACCTGTACCTCCATCATGCGAAACTCGGGCGTCAGATAGAAGAGACGCCGTCCGTCTCCGCTCCACATCGGCCACTGCCCTCCCGCGGGGGACACGCGTTGTCGCTGGCCTCGCGCGGGAAACGCATCGAGATACACGGCAAAGCCGTTGGCCTCGCGCTGCACGAACGCAATCCAGCGTGCGTCGGGAGAGAAGCGAGCGAAGACCTCGTGCGCGGGCGACTGGAGCCACGGCACCGGCTTCCCGTCGCCGGCCAGCGGCAGCGCCCAGATGTCGCCGGCGGTCGCGGCCCCGAGGGCCAGGTAGAGCAGCCACTTGCCGTCGGACGATACGTCGGTCAGCCAGACGACCCCCTGGTTGACCCCGATCAGCTCGGGCGACTCACTGCCGACATCCATGCGGAAGATCCCCGGCGCCGCTGAAAACCACACGCGGCTCCCGTCGCGCGAGAGCAGCGGCGTGAGCGCGTTGACCCGATCGATCGAATCCAGCGAGATCCGGCTGGAGACTCCGCGTTGGACCTCGACGACATCCGCCACGTACCAGTTGGTCTGCAGATCGTTCTGTTCGGTGGCGATGCGCGACATGTCGAACGCCGCGGACAAGGTGTTGTAGTGGCCGCTCTTCCCGAGTGTGCCCACGCGGCGTCCTGCGCGGTCCAGCCACACGATGTCTGCGAGGGGAATCGACCGGCCCTCCCAGTACGCCAGCGTGCCGGTCGTGGACACCGAGAAGGCGGAGTCGATGCTCGAGGTCCGTCCGGACCCGACCTTCTCGACCACACGTCGCGCTTCGCCGGAGAGTCTCAGCGCGACCGGATCGAACGGCTGCGCCATCAGGTTGCCGTCCCTGACGTAGAGCAGGTGCCCCGCAGCAAATTCGGCGCGGCTCGACGCGTCGACAAGCAGTTGGGGCTGGCCGCCATCAACCGACGTCGCATAGATCCTGGCCAGATCGCTGAAGAGGAAGTGCCTGCCGTCGGGCAGAAAAAACGGGTGACGCGGTCCGGCGCGGCGATCGTCGAGCGGCCTGGCCTCGGGAAGCGGACGCGGCGTCCCGCCCGAGGCGGCCACCACGAAGAGGGGTCCGCCAACGGCCGGCTGGTACACGATCTGACCATCGGCGCCCCACGTCGCGCCGCGTGGCTGCGGTGCGTCGGCGAGTGTCTGCGGCGAGCCGCCGTCGAGGGAGATGCGCTTCAGTTTCCCGCCCAGGAACACCAGCACGGTGCGCCCGTCAGGAGAGAACGCAGGTTGGAGGCCTTCGATATCGTGTTCGGCGATCACGGTGTCGGGCAGCACGCGTGCCTGGGGTGCGGCCAGGTCTCGCACCCACAACTGGATGCGGCCATCAGCGTCGGGCGCCCAGAACGCCACCGTAGTGCCGTCGCGCGAGATCGCAGGGGCTGGATGGGTGAAGAAGCGCTGGGTCGGCGCCCCGATCGCCACGAAGCTCGCCGCGCGGGAATCAGGTGCGGCGCTTCGCGGCAGGAGGATCGTGACAGCGAGCCCGGCCGTGGCCATCGCGGCGACAGCCCAGGCGACCCGGGCGCTCGACACGCGCCGGCGCGAGAGACCGACGGCCGGTGCCGCGGACGCCGATGCGCTGCCGCCCATCGTCTCGAGCGCGAAGATCACGTCGTGCGCCGATTGAAACCGCTGCGCGGGGTTCTTCTCCAGACAGTGCCGTACGATGCGTTCGAGCGTCGGCGGCAGATCCGGACGCGTTGTCGCGAGCTCCGGAGGATCGTCCTTCAGGATTGCGTTCAGCGTCTCGACCGTCGACTCCCGCACGAACGCCTGCTGGCCGGTGACCATCTCATACAGCACGACACCGAGCGCGAAGAGATCGGCGCGGCCGTCGACCGGCTGTCCGCGGACCTGCTCCGGCGCCATGTAACCGGCGGTTCCGAGGATGGTGCCCGGATTGGTGGCCGCGTAGGTCTGCGTCCTGCCGCCTTCGTCGGGCGCCGAGGATCGGGCCAGGCCGAAATCCAGTATCTTCACCTGCCCATCGGCGAGCAGGAAGACGTTGGCCGGCTTCAAATCCCTGTGCGCGATGCCCTTGCCGTGCGCCGCGCCCAGACCGCGCGCGATCGCGACAACGATCTCCACCGTCGTGCGCAACGGCAGGGCTCCCTCCGAGAGGCGCTCGCCCAGGGTTTGCCCTTCGAGGAGCTCCGTCACCACGTAGAGTTGATCGCGGTCGACGCCGATGTCGTGGAGCGCGAGAATGTTGGGATGCGAGAGCGCGGCGACGGCTCGCAGCACCTTGATCGCCACATCCCGTCCAAGCCGTTCGTCGCGCGCTCGATAGACTTCGCCCATGCCGCCCGCGCCAAGCGGCGCGACAATTTCGTACGGTCCGAGTCGCGTGCCGGGTGCGAGGCTCATGAACCGATCGACCAGAAACGTCGCTCACGATACCACGCTCGAGCCGGGCCGGCGGGGCAGCGGACCGTGCGGACCGCGGGGCCGGTGCTCCTCATTGCGTGTCTGCGGCTTCAGTGCCGCGGCTGAGACATACTGGTCGCGGAGCCATGACACAGATGACGATCCTCGGTTCAATCGGAGGCGATCGATGCCGAGGGGCCGTCCGCTCCAACGCTACGGTGGCCGCTACGCGGGGGCGGCCATGCCGGGTTCGTGCAGCGGTTCCCGGCCACCGCGCGATCTCCCAGTGATCGAGCGACGCCGAGGGGCACCACGAACACCTCGAGGGGGCTCACTTCGGCGCGCCGGCGCGCTCGGTGTCGAGTTGCCGCAGGTTCACCGCATACGACACGGGGATCGAGCGCGGCGCGAAGCAGAGCCGGTCGTCGCAGGCCTGATACTCGAGCGTTCCAGTGATCGCGACCGTCTCGACTCCCTTGAGCGCCGCCCGTGCCTCCGGCGCAGGGCTGACCATCATCGCCTGCCGGAGGCGGAACGGCCTCTGAAATACCGGTACCCGTTCGTCGAGCGGCTTGAAGTGGTACACCTCGGAGGGCGGGTACTGGAGAGGTCGCACCGACAGGATCGGGTTCGTGTCGATCCGGAAGTTGATAATGCGATAGTCCTTCGCTCCGGGTGCGTAGACGTGGATACCTCTGTGCGGCTTCACGTCGAATACGACCGAGAACAGCGATCCAGGGGCCACGACCTCATCGCTGACGTAGCTCGTGATCTCGAGGTGATCGGTCTCGATGCGCTTCGCTGCCGCCGGCGTTTTCGCGTTTCCGAGCGCGATCATGATCGTCGAGACGGTGTTGCGCTCCTGGTACGCCTGCTCGAAAAACCGTGCCGTCACCACGCCGTCGCGATTCAGCACGAACGTGCCCGGAAAGGGATAGCCGTACAATTGACTGGTGTCTGGAACTGTCGTGTTGAGGATGCCGTAGCGCTTGATGGTCGCCGATCCCGCGTCCGACAGGAGCGGCAACGTGATGCGGCGGCGCGCCGCGAACTCTGCGAGCACCGACACCGGGTCGTACGTGATCACGGCGAGACCCAGGCCCGACCTGCGAAGGTCCTCTACTCGTCCCTGCAGCTCGACGAGCTGCGTCTTGCAGTACGGTCACCAGTCGGCGGAGCGGTTGAAGACCAGCATGAGGCCCCTCGGCCCCATCAGCGATGCCAACGAGCGTGTCTGGCCGTGCTGGTCGACAAGGGTGAAGTCAGGCACGCGGGTGCCGACCTGCGGCCCCAGCCGCGACACGTCGATCTGCGGCGGGGGCTGCTGTGCCGACGCGGGCAGGATCACGAGCAGAAGCAGTGCGAGTGCAGAACTCATCGATCTCCTGATCATCGGACGCCTCAACTTGGACGGGAAACTACGAGTTCAGTTTCTGGCCCGGCCGTTCGAAATTGGGAGCGGCCGACGCTGTTGCCCGGCAGCACGGACGTCGGACACGACATCGGCGGCTGCGGTGGCCAGGCCCTGCAGCCGGAGCGCAGGCACGACCCCAGCGGCACCCTCAGTAAACGCACGAGAGGTCGGAGATATTCCAGCCAATCGCGCCGCCGTTGGCCCCTGGAATAATCGAGGCACTTCGAACGTTGTTAGCGGGAGCCGGGCGAAACCGGCGGTCTTTCCGAGGAGGAGCGGTATGAAGATGCTTGGAATGGCGGCAGGGATGCTGGTGGTCGTGGGGCTCGCGGTCGGCGTAGCGGCGCAGGCGCAGGAGAAGACGCAGACGATGAAGGGGCACCTGGTCGATGTCATGTGTGCCACCAAGCACGCAACCGAAGCCGACTACATCGCGAAGCACGACAAGAAGTGCCTGCTCATGGAGGGGTGCGTCAAGAGCGGCTACAGCTTGGTGACCGCCGGCGGGAAGGTTCTGAAGCTGGACGCCAAGGGCACCCAGCTGGCCCTCGACCTCATCAAGAAGACCGACCGCGTAAGCAATTGGACCGTCGCGGTGAACGGCAACGTATCCGGGGACACCATCGCCGTCTCCAGTATCCAGCTGCAGTAGGTTCTGCCGGCGGGTTGCCGTCGAGGTGAGACCGGCGACACGCGATGCGTGCGCGCATCCGCTTCAGAACGCTCGCCCTGCCGCACCTGGCAGCGATCTACCGGCTCGCTCGCCAGCTGGCGGGGGCCGACCGGGCGGACGATCTGACACAGGAGACGTTCCTGAACGCCTGGGCCCACTTCGATCAGTTCGACCCATCGACCAACTGTCGCGCGTGGTTGTGCCGGATCTTGCGCAACACCTGGATCAGCCAGTGGCGCAAGACCCGGCTCGAGCTGCCGGTCGCCGATATCGAGGACGTGCCCGCAGAGCCGTGGTACGACTGGGAGCGGCAGCGAACCGACAGCGACCTGTCGGCCGACATGCAGTGGGCGCTCGATCAACTCCCCGACGCCTACCGATGGGCGGTGTTGCTCGCGGACGTCGAGGAGCTGACCTATCAGGAGATTGCCGCGACGATGGAGTGTCCGGTCGGCACGGTGATGTCTCGGATCAGCAGGGGCCGTCGAATGTTGGGACGACTCTTGAACGAGCGCAGGAGCGCGGAAAGGCCGGCGATCAGGATCGTTGCCCGCGAGCGGTGACCAGGCGTCATGAACTGCAAACAGTGTGACCAGACATGAACTGCAAACAGTTTCGAGAATCCCTTGACTGCTACCTGGATGGCGAATTGTCCGCCGCGGCATCGGCGGCAGCCGATGCCCATCGGAAGGAATGCCCGCAGTGTGAGCGGGCGGTGGCGCACCTCGAGCAGCTCAAGGCAACCGTCAGGCGGACGGTGGGCACGGCCACGCCGCCCTCGGCCCTCGACGCCAGGATTCGCAGCGCCGTGGCCACTCCGTGGACGCGCTCGTTTGACACGATCAGGGCCTTCGGGCCGAGGCGTTCGGTCCTCGCGCTGGCGGCGGTGCTTATTCTGGCCGTGACGGTCGGCACCCGATCTCCGATTGAGAGCAGCGCCGCGAACGCGATGGATCGCCTCGCGCTTCGTCTCGACGACACGAGCCCTGTGATCCTGGAGGGCAGGATCCTGTGCCGCGACTGCGAGTTGGAGCGCCGCTACGGCGTCAGGGCGAGCTGCAAGATCATCGGCCATCATGGCGCTATCGCAACCGCCGACGGCCGCATTTGGAACATCGTCGAGCAGCGGACATCGGCGGCGTTGATTCACGATGAACGCCTGCTGGGTAGGACCGTCGTCGTGCGGGGGCGCCTGTTTCGCAATTCGCGGGCGCTCGTGATCGAGAGCTACGAGTTCGGAAGCTGACGGGGTCTGCCGGGGCCCGAGAGTCTGGCGCCGAGGCTGTCTGCTGATCCCGGCTGAACGGTCCGCGAATAAGGAACCAGGCGAATCGGGAACCAGGTACGTGATCGGACGGAACGATTCCGCTGCTGACGTCACGGCGACGCTGACGTGCCCGATCTGCCACAGCTCGGTCATCGAAATCGTACCGACCGACCGCTGCGTGTACTTCTACCAGTGTCGGTCTTGCCACACGACTCTGAAGGCGAAGCCCGGCGACTGCTGTGTCTTCTGCTCGTACGGGGATCGACGCTGCCCATTTGGTGAGAGCCCGAGAGTCCGCAGCCCGTTCGGGTGATCGCCGGTTACGACGACCGCTTGCGATGCAAGGACTCTGACAGGGTTGCCTCGAAATCCTTGGGAGGCTCCGCCTCGAGCGATGCGGACAGGGTGCGCGCCGTGTTCGCAAGGGCCTCGAGCTGCCTCTTGAACGCCCGGCAGTGACGGCACATCGAGAGGTGCAGGCGCACGGCCAGCCGCACCCTCAAGGGTGCATCGACCAGTCCTCCCTTCGACATGAGCGTTGACACTTCCTTGCAGGTCATCATCGCGAACGCCCGATCCCCTTCCCATCCAGACAGGCCCGCAGCCTCAGCCGCGCTCGATGCAGCAGCACGCCCACGTGGCTCGTCGTGCAGCCCACGATTCTCGCCACATCCGCCGCCGACAGCTCATCGACCTGCCGCAGCTGAAAGACCTCGCGCTGTTGCGCGGGAAGTCCCTCCAGACAGTCGCGCAGGACCTCTCCCGTCTCTCGTGATTCGACAAGGCGGTCGGCCTCGACGGGCGGCTGCAGCCAGGCCCCCTCCACGTCGAAGCGCTTCTCGAAGGCTTCCTCGACCGCGCTGGTCGAGTCCTCGCGCGCGTGCGATCTCCGGCGCTCCTGGGCCTTGTGATGAAGGATGCCAAACAGCCAGGTGCCCACGCTAGAGCGGCCTTCGAAGCGATCGAGCGTTTCCAGGAAGGTCAGGAACACCTCCTGCGCCAGATCCTCGGCATCGCTCGGCGGGAAGCCGAGCCCGCGCGCCGCCCGATAGATCCGGCGTGCGTGCTGATCGACGACCTCGCGAATCGCCGCGGGATCGCGTCCGCGCAGGCCCTCGAGCAGATCCCGTTCTCGACGTACCACAGATCTATCATACGGGGTTCCCTCTGCGCAGCTCTTCGATCGCGTGAGCCCAGTCGCCCTGATCGATGAGTGACGCAGCCGGCCGAAATCTTACAGCGTTCCCGCTGTAATCTTCTGCTCCCCGCGCGCACTCACTTGCGGGTGGCGGATGCCCGGGATGGTCCCGGCGACATCGGCAGCCACCCAGTGGAGCATCCATGAACACCCGCGTTCTCATCGCCTCGGCCTTCGCTGCTGCGATCGCCGCACCGTCGCTGCTCTCGGCGCAGAAGCCCGCCGAGATGCCCAGTTTCAAGGCCGAGAAGTGCTACGGCATCGCCAAAGCCGGGAAGAACGACTGCGCGTCCACCGGCAACAACTCCTGCGGCGGCTCGTCGAAGCGGGACGCTGACAAGAAGGCCTGGATCTTCGTCCCGGCGGGGTACTGCGAGCGGATCGTCGGCGGCAGCACAACCGCCCGGTAGCCACGTCCACCAACAAGGGGGCCACCTCATGCCGTCGATGCGTCACGCGCCGACCTCTGCCGGGATCGGCCTGAGGCTGCCGCACATCGAGGAGGCGGTGGCCGCCCGACCCTCGGTTGGATGGTTGGAGATCCATCCCGAGAACTTCGTCGCCAATCCGCACGCGACCGAATTGCTGGTCGACCTGGCGCGCTTCTATCCGATTTCGGTTCACACCGTGGGTCTGTCGGTGGGCAGCGCCACAGGCATCGATCGAAGGCACCTCGGAAGGGTGCGCGCCCTGCTCGATCGCCTCGATCCCTTCCTCGTATCGGGCCACCTCGCGTGGTCGACGCACGGGGCCGACTACCTGAACGATCTCCTGCCGTTGCCCTATGACGAGGAAACGCTGAGAATCGTCTCCGATCAGCTCGCTGAAGTTCAAGACGGACTGGGGAGATCGTTTCTTCTGGAGAACCCTTCCAGATACGTCGGGTTCGCAGGCTCGACGATGACCGAGGTGCAGTTCCTGAACGAGCTGGTCGATCGTGCCGGGTGCAGGCTGTTGTGCGACGTCAGCAACGTGTACGTGAGCTCCCACAACATGGGATACGACGCTCACGCCTACACGGACGGGTTGCCGGGGGCGGCCATCAGCGAGCTGCACCTGGGCGGCTTCACGCGTGAGGAAGACGAGGCGACTCCAGGCGGTCACGTGTTGATTGATACGCACGCGGCGCGCGTCGCGGACGCCGCGTGGGAGCTGTACGCGTACGCTGTCGGACGATTCGGGCACCGGCCGACGCTGATCGAGTGGGACAACGAGATTCCAGCTCTTGCCACGCTCGTGGATGAAGCGCGGCGCGCCAACACGACCGCGGAGTCCGCCTGTGACCTGGAGGCGAGTCGTGCCGCTCGCTGACCTCCAACGTCAGATTCGGAACGCCGTGATCAACCGAGACGGCGAGCCAGTAGCGACGCTCCTTGTCGGCGGGATCCTGCCGTCGAAGCGTTTGGACATTCATCTCCGTCACTACGAGACGAGTCTGACGGCCGCCGTGGTCGGCCGCTTTCCCGCGACAGGATGGCTGCTCGGCCCGAAACGTCTGGAGGAAGCGGCTCGGAGATTCGTCCATACCAGCCCGCCGACCTCGCCGTGCATCGCGGAGTACGGCAGCGGCTTTCCGGCCTTCCTTGCCACGTGGCCTGACACCGCGCCGCTCGCGTACATGCCGGCGTTTGCCGATCTCGATTGGCACCTCGGCCGACTGGCCGTGTCTGTCGATACCGCACCGGTCACCGCCAAGCAATTGGCGCACATCGCCCCGGATGATCTCACGGCCATGGCTGTAAGCTTCCAGGCTGGCACGCACTACCTCAAAGCAGACTGGGCGGTTGATACCCTTATCAAGCTGTACCTTACCGGTGTACGACCTGAGTCATGGACGCTTGGCGACGAAGAGGTGCATCTCGAAGTGCGAGGTGCCCGCGGGACGTTTCAGTTCTCGCGCCTGAATGCCCCAGACTACGCCTTCCGCGCGTCCCTGGCCGAGGGACACAGCCTGGGCCGCGCCGCCGCCGATGCGCTGGAATTGGAGAAGGAATTCGATCCAGGTTCCGCACTGCTCGCGCTCCTGCGTGAGCGGCTCATGACGTCCATCGGGCGATCGGATGCAGGAGGCCGGTCGTGAGCGTGCAGGTGTGCGGGACACCGGCATGGGCCGTGAGATGGATCGAGCATCTGGTCTGGACGTCCATCCTGCTATTCCTCCTGACGCAAGGCGGCGGAGCACTGTCCATCGACCGCCCGATCGCCAGGGGCTACCGGATCGTCTGAACCGCACACCGCCGAGTCGGTTCGTCGCTGGTGACGAGATCCCAGCCCTCAGCCAGGGTCTGCGCGATCAAGAAGCGGTCGAAGGATCCCTTTGCTGCAGTTTGCCTCGCAAGGGGGCGACATCGCGCGGGGCAGGGGTCCCCCCGTACTGAGCGGCACGAACTCCCTGGAGAGGCGTTTTCCGCCTCGTCGAGCCCGGGGCCCCCGACGCGCGTATCCCAGCGCGTTGGGGTGGGAGCTTGGAGGGCCGGCGTGGCGATGCTACACGCAACGGCAAACTGCTCTAGCATGAGCGTTGTGGATGACCCCGCCCTCGAAAGGCTGACCGAGGCCGTGCTCGAGGCGGTCGATCGCCGCGAGGACATCCCACCTGTCGCCGTGGCGTTGCTGCTGCGCCGCTACGCCGACACGGGTCGAGCTGGCGTGCGGGACGCGGCCGAGCAGGTGCTCACACGAGTGCTCGACGAGCTTCCAACAGGGACGTTCGATACGCCGGAATGGCTGATCGCGTTGAC
>CAZCEL010000056.1:0-2809 GCA_964497175.1 uncultured Bifidobacteriaceae bacterium | reverse complement strand
GCTCGTCCCCTCCGTCAGCGGGACTCTTCTGGCCGATGGTGTCGACGAATTGGAGCGCCTGATTGGCCGAACGTACCTTCCTGGCGAGGGGCTCGCCGCAGGCATTGGCCACATCGAGGGCCCTCGCGGCGCGCTCGACGATCAGGCGTCAGGAGCAGGGGCGCTTCTCGCCGCCATCGGGGCGACCGGCCGCCTTCCGTACGGGATGCTGGCCGAGGAGCTTGTCCAGTTCTCGTGCCAGCAGTGGTGGGACGATCGTCTTGGACGGTTTCGCGGCGACTTCCTGGTCAACTGCCAGGCGACGCGGGTGCTCGTCCAACTGGCCGTCCTGCGCGCGGAGGGCGAATACCTGCAGGCGGCTGTTGTCGCCCGCCAGGCGGACTATGAGGCGCAGGCCCGCCGTGCACTTGACACTCTCGCGGAAGAGGCACCGCGGCACGGCGTCGATGCCGCCAACTACGGTTTGACGCTCCTCGACTGGTTCGCCTTCGCGCGCGGTCTGCAATAGAATCTGCTCACCTGACACCATGGATCACGCCGTCCTCCTACCCGCTCTTCACAACGTTGCCACGCGGCTCAGGATCGACTCCATCACCTCGACATCGCAGGCGGGCAGCGGCCATCCGACGTCGTGCTGTTCAGCCGCCGAGCTGGTCGCGGCGCTCTTCTTCGCTCACATGCGATTCGATCCGAAGGAGCCTCAGCACCCGGGGGCCGATCGCTTCATCCTCTCCAAGGGACACGGCGCGCCGCTGCTGTATGCGGCCTGGGCCGAGGCTGGTGCGTTCGATCGCGCCGAGTTGTCCAGGCTTCGCGAGATCGGGTCCGATCTCGAAGGGCATCCAACGCCGCGGCTCCCCTTCGTGGACGTGGCCACGGGCTCGCTCGGTCAGGGCCTGGCGGCCGGGGTCGGCTCGGCACTCAACGCGCGACGGATCGGGTCCGACTACCGCACGTACTGTCTGCTTGGCGACGGCGAGTCGGCCGAGGGCGCGGTCTGGGAAGCCGCCGACGTGGCCGCTGCCGAGCGGCTCGACAACCTGTGCGGCATCACCGACGTCAACGGTCTCGGCCAGAGCCGCCCGACCATGTGGCGGCACGATCTGGACGAGTTCGTTCGCCGCTGGCGGGCGTTCGGGTGGCACACGATCGCCATCGACGGTCACGACCTTGGCCTCGTCCTGGACGCGTACGCCGAGGCCCGCGCCACGCGCGGCAGACCCACGATGATCGTGGCGCGAACGGTCAAGGGCAAGGGCGTGTCGTTCGCGGAGGGAAAGGACGGCTGGCATGGGAAGCCGTTCAAGAAGGGCGAGGAGCTGGACCGCGCGCTCGCTGAACTGCATGCGCAGTACGTCTCGGAGCCCTCGCCGGTCAGTCTGTCGACCCTCATTCCAAGGCCGGCAGGGCGCCCGGCGCCGCCGGAAGCCCCGACGCCGGTTGCCCCCCCATCGTACGGGGATGGGGACAGGGTGGCCACGCGCGAGGCGTACGGCACGGCACTCGTCAAGCTGGGCCGCGCGGATGCCCGCGTGGTGGCGCTCGACGCGGACGTGAAGAACTCGACCTACAGCGAGAAGTTCGAGAAGGCGTTTCCCGATCGCTTCTATCAGCATTTCATCGCCGAGCAGGCCATGATCGGATCAGCCATGGGCCTGGCGGCGCGCGGCGCGATTCCGTTCCCGTCGACCTTTGCCTGCTTTCTGACGCGGGCGGCCGATTTCATCCGGATGGCGGCGATCAGTGGGGTACCCATCAAGGTTGCCGGCTCGCATGCCGGCGTGTCGATTGGCGAAGACGGTCCCTCGCAGATGGCACTCGAGGATCTCGCCATGTTCCGGGCGCAGCCGAATTTCGTCGTGCTGTACCCGTGCGACGCGGTCAGCACCGAGCGTCTGGTCGCCCTGATGGCCGCGCATCCCGGCCCGGCCTACATCAGGACGACTCGGCCGGCCACGCCGATCATCTACTCCGCCGAGGAAACGTTCCAGGTCGGTGGGCTCAAGGTATTACGCGAGAGCGCTCATGACGCGATGACGGTGGTTGGAGCCGGCGTCACGGTGTTCGAGGCACTGAACGCGTACGAGCGGCTGAAGGCCGAGGGCGTGGCCATCCGGGTCATCGACCTCTACTCGGTCGCTCCGGTGGATCGCCGCGCGCTGGTGGACGCCGGCCGCGCGACGGGCGATCAGATCGTCACCGTGGAGGATCACTACGCAGCCGGGGGAATCGGCGACGCGGTCTCGGAAGCGGTGGCCGAAACCGGCATTCGCGTACACCGGATGGCCGTGCGCGAGATTCCGCGCAGCGGAAGGCCCACCGAGCTGCTGGACCGGTACGGCATCTCGGCCCAGCACATCTGCAACAGGGTTCGCGCCCAGATGGGACGTAACGTATCGGTGGTGTAACGACGCGCGGGACCCCTGCCCCGCCCGACCCCGGCCTCGGACACTAGAGGCGTGCCTGCCGCCGCTCCCTCCGACTCTCCATCCGCTCCCGCATTTGTGCCCGCAGTTCCTTGAGCTTCGCCTGCTGGTCCGCAGTCAGGATCTGATAGACCTCGGCGCTGATTCTGGCGCGTGCGACGGCCATATCCGCTTCGACCGCCCCCACTTCGGCTGCGGCGGTTCGGATGGCGCCTTCATCGAACACCTCCGCCATGACGGCGGCGTCGAGCGCCTGTCTCGCATTCATGCCCCGCTGGCCGAGCGCTCCCAGCTCATCCCGATGGGACTCGACGATGGTTCTGACCTGTTCCTTTTGCGCGTCGCTCAGGTCCAGACGTCCCAGCATCATCGGCCCGCGCCCG
>CAZCEL010000055.1:0-15953 GCA_964497175.1 uncultured Bifidobacteriaceae bacterium | reverse complement strand
CACGCGTAAGATCGTCGGCAGCGTCAGATGTGTATAAGAGACAGGCTCCAACAGGGAGCCTCGCCACGAACGCGGCGATTATAGTCCGGGAGGCGGGCGGCGGGCGGGAGACCAGACGGCCTTCACATCACGCGAGCGCTACTCTGTCGGTTCCTCGGACCTTGGACGCGAGGTCCACGGGGAGTGAACCCACGGCCGAGGACCGAGGAAGACAATCCACGTCAGGGCGTGCAGCGCGCCGGGCTGTCCGCTTCGCCCTTGTCGCGATAGGGCTCGTGGCAGTTCGCGCACGCGTCAGCGATCTGGTTGGTGACTTCGATCATCTGGTCCCGGTTCCTGGTCCGCGCGACCTTGAGTGCCTCGACGCCGGCCGCGCGCATGTCGCGAGCGAACTTCTGGAAGTCGGCCCGCTGCACAGGCACTGGCTTCCCGTTCTGGCAGCGGCGTCCGGGTGTGACAATCAGGTCGGCCGACTCAGCGAGCGTGATGGCCGCATTTTCAACCACCTGCCACCCCGTATAGATCGTGGAGAACGTCTCCGAGGTGGATGCGGAGCCCTCGGGGCGCTTTCTGGGAGGCGCCGCAGGGTCCACGTGCTGAACGTCGAAGATGAGATTCGCGTTGGGAAAGTAGATCCCGCGCATGACCTGAGCGAGCGTCCCGACGGCCTTGCCGCCCGAAGACGCTGGAGCGGCCTTTGACGAGGGGGCTTGCGCAGCCAGGGCCGCGGCAGCCAGAAAAAGCGCGCAAAAAATGCTGAACGCCCGCATGTTCACCTCCGAGCCTGACCGTTTCGCAACCGCTATGCCAGCGGCGGAGCCATGATCGGGGAGGGAAACACGCCGGATTCGAGCCTCGGGAGCCGAGGTCCGCCGAGAGCTCGGCGAGGGCGCCGGGAACCCGGCGGAGCCGCGTGGGTAAACATCGAAAATCCGGCTGTGTTCATGCTAACTTTACCGCCCAGGAGGAGACTCATGAAGCGACTCTTCGGTCGGGCGTCGCTGCACATGGCGGCTGCCGGCCTGCTGACCGTCGGTCTGGCGGCTCAGCAACCTGTTGCAGGGCAACCCGAGTTGAGCGTCGGCGACCCGGCTCCCGATTTCACACTGCAGGCAAGCGACGGGCAGACGTACGCGCTCTCCAAGCTGCGGGGCAGGACCGTTGTCCTGGCCTGGTTCCCAAAGGCCTTCACTGCTGGTTGAACGGCCGAATGCAGGGCCCTCCGTGAGAGCGGCCAGCCGATCCGCGCGTTCGACGTCGCCTATTTCATGATCAGCACCGACACGCTCGAGGACAACACCGCATTCGCCAGGAAGGAGAACGCCGATTTTCCGATTCTGGCCGACCCGACCAAGGAGACGGCCAAGAAGTACGGCGTCATGGCCGACTACAGCAAGTTCAAGCTGGGCGAGCTGGCGAATCGATGGACGTTCTACATCGGCCCGAACGGACGCATCCTCGATATCGACAAGAAGGTGAATCCCGCCAACTCCGGCGTGGACATCGTCGCGCGTCTGAAAACGCTCAACACACCTCCAGCGAAGAAGTGAAGACGTCGACCTGGTTCGGCGTCTGCGCGCTGGCGACGCTGGGGGTCGCAGGCCGGCCTTCGGCCCAGTTGCGTGACGCTCCAATCCCGCACGCCGGCGGTCAGAGCGTGACACCCTCGTTCGAGGGCTGGTATTCGAATGCCGATGGATCGTTCTCGCTGTCGTTCGGGTACATGAATCGCAATTACAAGGAAGAGCTCGACATTCCAGTCGGCGTAAACAACCGGTTCGAGCCGGGGCCGTCCGACCGGGGCCAGCCGACACATTTTCTCACGCGGCGCCACACGGGCGTCTTCGTCGTCGTGGTGCCAAACGACTTCGGCGACAGGAAGTTGACGTGGACGCTGACCGCGCATGGTCAGACGATCTCCATTCCTGGTCATCTTCGACCTGAATGGCAGATTGATGCGCTGAAGGACATCGCGTCAGGCAACACGCCGGCAGTCGTGCGCTTCGACCCGTCCGGCGTACAGGGACAGGGGCCGGGCGGGACGTCGGGCTCCGCGACCGTGACGCTTCCCGCCGCCGCGACGCTCACCGCGTGGGTGACAGACGACAGGGTACGAAAGCGGGGCCAGGGGGGTGGAGACGAGCGCCGGCGGGGACCGGATCTCGGAGTGGTCTGGAGCCCTTACAGAGGGCCGGGCAAGGTCACCTTCAGCGACGTGGCCCCCAAGATCGACGAGGCCACCGGCAAGACGACGACAACCGCGAGCTTCAGCACGCCGGGAGACTACGTGCTGCGGCTGCTCGCCTGGGACAGCTCGGGTGGTCCGGCCAACGGCATCATGGCCGTCGGCTTCCAGTGCTGCTGGACCAACGGCTACATGAGGGTGACGGTTCGTTAGATCGGGGCGAACCTTGGAGATGACTGCCATGCACGAAGGAAGAGTGGGATGGATGACGTCGGTCACGCTTTTGGCCTCGGCGGCTTTCGCATCGGGGCAGACGCAGGCCGCACCTCCTCTGACATTCGCGCGCGATGTGGCGCCCATCCTTCAGGAGAAGTGTCAGACCTGCCATCGGCCTGGCCAGATGGCGCCGATGTCGCTTCTGACCTACGAGGACGCCCGACCGTGGGCGCGATCGATCAAGACGAAGGTCGCCGCTCGCGACATGCCGCCGTGGCACATCGACAAGACCGTGGGCGTCCAGAAATTCGCCAACGACATTTCTCTGACCGATCAGCAGATCGATACCATCGTGCGTTGGGTTGATGGCGGCGCGCCGCTCGGCGATCCCAAGGACCTGCCAGCCCCCAGGACCTGGCCGAGTGACGAGCAATGGCGGCTCCAGGATCTTCACGGCCGGCCCCCGGATCTCATCGTGAAGTCGACGCCGTGGACACAGCCCGCCCAGGGTCAGGATCAGTGGTGGCAGCCTGTGGTCGACTCGGGGCAGACCGAGGATCGATGGATCCGGGCCGTGGAAGTGCGTCCGTCGCTGAAGGGACGCCGGATCGTGCATCACGCCAACTCGGCGCTCGCGGAGTTCGCCGTCGGGAAGGCTGGCGAGATCTATCCGGAGGGCACTGGCAAGCTGATGAAGGCCGGCGAGAGGGTGAGCTTCGACATCCACTATCACTCGGTCGGCGAGCAGATCACCGATCAGGTCGAAGTGGGCGTATGGTTCTATCCGAAGGGCTACGTGCCCAAGCATCAGGTCAAGAGCAGCGCGATGGGCGTCTTCCAGGCGATGGACACGTTCGATCTGCCACCCAACACGGTCACCATTCACCACGCGTATGTGCCGCTCGCCGAAGCCACGAAGATCCTCAGCTACCAGCCGCACATGCACGTCCGCGGAAAGGCGATGTCGATGGAGGCAATCCATCCAGACGGGCGGGTCGAGATGCTGAGCTACGTGGACCACTTCAATTTCAACTGGCACGTGAACTACGTATATGCCGACGAGGCCGCGCCGGTCGTTCCCAAGGGAACAGTGCTCCACATCACGGCATGGCACGACAACACGGCCGCCAACCGGGCGAATCCCGATCCGACACAGTGGGTGGGGTGGGGACAGCGCAGCTACGACGACATGTACCACGCACACGTGCGGTACATCAGCCTGACGGACGAAGACTACAAAGCGATCGTCACGGAGCGGAAGAAGGCCGGCACGACCGAGCAGCAGTAGACAGCGGGAGTCTCTTCAGGCGATCCCAGCGCCTCGCGTTTCGACGTAGACGGCGTACAGCGACTGGCTCGCGGTCATGAACAATCGATTCCGCCGGGCGCCGCCGAAGCACACGTTGGCGCAGTTCTCTGGCAGCCGAATCATGCCGATCACGTCGCCGCTCGGCGCGATGATCTGGACACCCGGGCGCGCGCCGGTCCAGATGTTGCCGTCCACGTCGCAGCGCAGGCCGTCGGCAAACGACAGGGCGCCGGCGACACCGGGGACCGACAGCTGCACGTGGCGTCTCCCGTTCCGTGCGGTCCTGCCGTCGACGTCCCACACTCGAATCTCCCGGCCCGCCCCTGTATCGGCGACGTAGAGCCGCTTGTAGTCCGGCGAGAAGGCCAGCCCGTTGGGACCGGTGATCTCGTCCGTGATGAGGTCGAGCTGCCCGCTCTTGGGGTCGGCGCGATAGATCGCGGGCTTGGTTTCAGACTCGCCCTGGAAGCCCTCGTAGTTTCCGCGAATCCCGTACGGCGGATCGGTGAACCAGATCGACCCGTCTGTATGCACCACGACATCGTTGGGCGAGTTGAGGCGCTTGCCCTGGAAGCGCTCGGCGACGACGGTGACGGCACCGGATGGTTCGTACCGCACGACGCGCCGCCCGCCATGCTCGCAGGAAAGCTGGCGGCCCTCGAGGTCAAACGTGTTCCCGTTGCTGAAGCCGGATGGGTTCCGGAATACCGTGACGCGCCCATCGTCTTCGATCCAGCGCAGCTGCAGGTTGTTGGGGATGTCGCTCCACACGAGGTAGCGTCCGACCCCGTTCCACGCCGGACCCTCCGCCCACATCGTGCCCGTGTACAAGCGCCTGATAGGCGTGTTGCCGACGACGTAGCGGCGAAAACGGTTGTCGAGTGCGATGATGTCGGGATCGGGGTAACGAACCGGATCTTGACCGGACCAATCGCGCGGCTGCTGCGGAGGGATCGCCGGCGGCTGCCCGGGTGGCTGCTGGGCACGAGCCGGCACCGCAGCGAGGCCGGCCAAGGCTGCGCTCAGAAATGCCCGGCGGTTCCAGGATGTCGAGGCGTCGTGGCGAAGTGGTTGAGTCATGGCGAAGTCTACTCGAATTCGGGCACGGGCGCGAGCACGCCGCCGAAGAACAGGTAGGCCAACAGCAGCGTCCAGACGACGTTGAACGCCTGCCCACCCAGGAACGCCAGCGCCGCGCGGCCGTTTCCCTCTCCGGCGAGGTCGGCGAACCGCGTCTCGAGACCGATCGACGTGAAGGCCAGTGCGAACCACATCGTGCGCAGACCGGTCAGTAGACCGCTCGTCTCCTGCACCATGCCGGAGCCCAGAACAAAGGAGAACAGCAGAGAGGCCGCCAGGAAGCCCAGCACGAATTTCGGAAAGCGCTCCCAGATGACGCCGATGCGCGCTGTCGAGGCACCCTCGGCCGCGCGATCTCTCAGCGTCCACCAGATCGTCAGGAGAAACGCCGCGACGCCGATCAGCACGTTCTGCGACAGCTTCACGACCACGCCCGCGTCCCGCGCCCGGTCGCTGATCATCTCGCCGGCGGCGACGACAGAGGCGCTGGTGTCGAGCGTCCCGCCCAGCCAGGCACCGCCGACCAGGTCAGGAATGCCAAACGACGTGACGATCAGTGGCATGAAGACCATCATCGGGGCCGCCACGATGAGGACCAGCGAGGTGACGTAAGAGAGCTTCTTCCGGTCGCCTTGAATCGCACCGCACGCGGCAATGGCCGCCGACACGCCGCAGATGGCCACGGCCGACGCCACCAGCGTCGCGAACTCATCATCCACACGCAGCCGGCGAGCGAGCCGGAAGCACACGAACCAGACGGCGGTCACCACGCACACGGCCTGCAACACGCCGAGCAGCCCGGCGCGCAGGAGATCGTCGAACACGATCCCGGCGCCAAGAACGACCAGGCCGGTCTTGATGTAGTACTCGGTGCGCGCCGCTTCGGCCAGCCAGCGCGGCACGCCGACGAGATTGCTCACGGCGAGGCCGATGAGGAACGCGAAGATGACGTATTCAAGGCCCCACCTGGCGACGCCTGCACAGCCGGCGATGACGAGCGACAGCAGGCTGAGCGGATAGAGCACCGAGAATCCGAGCGCGAAGCGTCCAGCCGATCCCTTCATCAGCAGGACACCGGCGAGCGACAGGCCTCCAAGTGCGAGGCCCATCTGCAGCGCTCTCGCGAGATTGGGCAGGCCGAGGATCGTGCCCCCCAGCTCGCCCGACGCCGACCACGAAAACCTCGGCAGCTCGGGTCGAAGCCCGCCGAGGACAAGGGCGATGGCCACGGCCGCGATCCAGACGGCCAGCCAGTCCTCGCTCTCCAGCAAATGACGCTTCCGCCGTTCACGCGCCTGGGCGACCACGCTCATCCGGGGTGGGTAGCCTACAACGAAAGGAGCCCAGTTGCTCGAAGACCGGCCGTCAGGGGTCGACGAGACCCGCGCTTACGAAATCGTGTCTCGTCGCGCCGGCGCGAAGACCGGCTCGATAGACGGCCTGCGTGGCGGCCAGGTCGGCCTCCGACAGCCCTCTGCCGGCCTGGTCGAAGTTGCCCATCACGGACACGTAGCCGGCCTCGGTCGACAGATGGCAGAACGCGTAGAGGGCGTGGCCGATCTCGTGGCCAGCCGTGTTCTCGTTGCGAAGCCAGACTCTCACCCGCGACAGGACGGCCGGGCTCAAGAACTGTAGCGGCAGCGTGCAGCCGGCTGCCGCTGTCGAGCAGGGGAACGGTCCCGAGAGATCGGCCTGCTGCACAACGATCTCGCCGTCCCCCGGGTCTGGCCTCGGATCGGTGGAATCGCGTACACGTGCTTCCACGACTCCGCCCGTGGCCTGATGCGCCTGGCCGGCCGCAGCCGCAGCACGCCGCCGCTGATCCGCAGCCAGGGAACTCGCGAGCGTGACCGTCACGCTCGCGCCCGACGGCCAGCCGCTCATGGTGCCTGGCCCGGCTAGACAACCCGCCTGCGGGTTCTGCGCGAGAGGACCGGTACCGAGGAACAGAGCCTCGACGAAGTCCTTGAACGACAGCATGAACAGCGGCGCTCGAGAGGCGACTTGTGCACTGTAGAACCAGGTGTTACGGGCGACAACCTGCGGGTAGAACCGGCCGGGCGAGGGGAAGGTGATCGTCATCGACAGGCCGGTGGTCGACGAGGCGAACACATCAGCCGCGCCCGGGGTAGTGCCGACGGTCACATCGTAGGAAGTGGCCCGCGGAACCGGGGTCCAGGAGAGAGTGACTGGCCGCTCGACAAAATTCGCCCAGAGGACGAGATGGGGACCCCGTTCGAGCGACGAAACAGACATTACCGGAGCGGAAAGGCCCCGTGATGAACCAGAGGATCCGCTGGTGCCTCCAATGGTTCCAGACGGAGTTACAGGCGAGCGGCCGCAGCCTGCGACGGTCGACCAGCCGATGAGCAGCGTCCACCAGGCAATCTTGCGCGACCACCGGGTGGGCAGACGCCAACCCTTTCCGGAGGCACCTGGTGTTCCACCGAAGTGGCGGGACGCCTGCCGCGTCCCGTGCCACGCGGTCGAGATCGAAAACAGGTTGAGCCCGGTGTTTGTTGTCGAGAGCGTTGCTGTGTGGCTCTTCAATCGCTGTTCACTCTGCATGCGCGTGCAGCCGCCACTGCACGTAGGACCCGGAGCGCCGCGCGAGCCAGTTCGCCAGGTGCAACGGATGACGGACCCAGCGGTGCCACCACAACGATCGGTCGCTGCCCACGCCGTAGTAGAGCCGGAGCCACCAGTCCGACGGGTGGAAGATGTCCCGGCCCACGTCGCCGAGGGGCCGTCCCTTCCTGAATATCTCCGTCAAGGGCTTGCCGGCAACCCCCACGCCGTTATCCACGCCGGCGCACGCCGGGACCACGTGCTCCAGAAGTTCACCGGGCAGGGCGGTCACCAGATGTAGCAGCGACAGCGCGTTGAGCACGAACGGGTAGCGCCGGCGCACCTCGGCCCATGGGATCTGGTGCCGGTAGCGCGTAGCGTACCCCACGACGTCGGCCACCCAGATCAGTCGCAGTAGCGGCGCGCATTCAGCGACGTGGCGACAGAGGTGGTAGAGCATGTCCGCATGCCCCAGCGCGTACGCCGCCCGGCCCTCCACGGAGAATCGCTGGGGCCTGCTGGTCAGTCGCTCGATTGTCAGCGAGCCAGGCGCGTCTCGGCTGAGTGCGTTGTGGTGGATCTCGACCTGCACGATCTGCCCGTCGCACGTTCGGATCGCCCCCGGGAGGTGATGGTGGCCCGCCAAATGCCGGCTGAGGGGAACGGGCGGAGCCATGAATCCCAGCCGCGCGAGCAAGGATTGAGCGCGGGCCGCGTGGGGCCGACCGACCAGCAGATCGATGTCGCTCAACTGACGGAGCGCAACCGAAGGGTAAAGCAGATGGGCCAGGGCCGCCCCTTTGAGAACGATCACATCGATGCCCGCCGCGAAGAAGGCGTCGAGGATTTCGCCGAGGACCCGAAAGCGCACGCGGTTCGCGTGCCGGTGCAGCAGCACGAGCGAGACCAGCTCGCGTCGGGTCTCGGCCGGCATTTCAATCCCGACACGGGTCATGTGCTCGTACACGAGGGGCGCCAGGCCGTGCGCGTCGGCGGCCTCGGGGAGCTCCTGCCAGTTCTGCAGCCGCGTCGCAGCGCGGGCCAGGCGCCCGTAGTCATCCGGGCAGAACTCGACTCTCGCGCTGAGCCGCAACACCTCGATGAGGGAGCTGCACGCGGGCACGACTTTGCTCACTACTCTCGCTTGGGCTCCTCGAGAGAACGCGACGTCACCAGACGATGAACCAGCGCGACTGAGGCAGCCAGGTTGCCGACGTCGAGCCGGTAGCAGCCTGCACGCTCGATGAGCCGGGCCATCGTGCCGAGTGCGACGCGTGCCGCGCGGGACAAGCTTATGGAATGTCTGAGGATTGCCGTCGCAGCCTCCGACGCGGCCAGGGGCGTCAATTCCGGCGGCTGATCCGGGACGTATTGTGGGAAGAGCACCCAGCGGACGGGCACGGGCCGCTCGGCCCACTGGGGCGGCGAGAAGTAGCCGACCGGCCCGTCGCAGGGCGGGGGCGCACTCTGCCCGAGCGCCTCGAGCCGCGACCACACCTCGTCGTTGATGTGGAACGCCCTACGCAGGGCACGAAGCTCGAGCGTCGCCGGCTCGACAAGCGCAACGTCGTCGCTGAACGGGATGAACCCCCGCAACATCAGGCCCATCGCCAAGGTCGTCTTCCCACAACCGGAGTCACCGGCCAGCACAAGGCCGACGCGCTCGGTCGGGAGGCAGAGCGCTGCCCCGTGCAGTTGAAACATATCGTCGCGCCTGTCGAGGGCGGCTCTCACAACACGCGATTCGAGCGTTCGAAGCGCGCTGAGGAAGTCGTCGCCGGTGTGGATCACCGCCCCGTCGACCCGTACCTGCCAGTTCGTTGGCGTGGCCACCAGATCGTACCGGGGCAGACTCGGACCGGGCGTCACCGCGATCGGGCCAAAGCCGCACAAGGCAACCCGGACCGCTGCGTCGGCCTCCACGGAGGACACGCCGATCGCGACGCGATAGCCGAGCACGTCGTAACACTGGCGCGAAAAGATCCTGTCGGAATCGGCGCCGGCCAGATCCCGTGAAGTGGCCTCCATCCGTTGATCATGACCCGCCATGCCTAGGTGGCGACGGCTGCGGGTGTTAACTGGGCCGGCGCGACCATCTGGCCCCGCAACAGCGTGTCGAGCAGCTCGCGAACATCGCGATCGGCATCGGCCGACGAAGGAAAGACTTCGCGGACCTCCGCGATGATTGCATCCACGTCGTGCTCCCCGTCGCAGTACTCCCACACCAGCGCCGCCGTCGCATTGAGGGTCACCACCTGCCGCTGGCACCCGTTATAGAGGACGATGCTGCCGTCGGGGAGGAGTTCGTCCTGTACGCAGTCCTGCTTGAGGGGTCTGGCGTTGGGGGGCATCGTGGTGGGGAGCGCAGGGCGCACGCCCATAAGTGTCCGCTCCATGGGAACGCCCGCCTCGTCGCGGGAGGTCTCGGGCTGCCCGGCGAGCGCGAGCACGTCCGTCGAGCCGACGACGAGCGGACCCGCCAGCCGTGCCTCCGCGTCTATCAGCACGGCCGACGGCGTTCCTTCGACGCCGTAGAGCGCACCAACTGTGAACTGCGGATCGAGCAGGACCGTGGACTGCAGGCCCTGCGCGCGGTTGTCGTCCGCCGAGCCCGTGGCTACGACCAGCAACTGAGCCCGTTCGGCCAATGGGCGCTTCTCCCACTCCTTGAGGTCGCTCAGCATGCGGTTGCAGTGCACGCACAGCGGATTCCAGAAGAGGACGAGCGTCGGCCTTCCCTTGAACTGCGCGAGCGCGACCCGCTCGTCATTGAGATCCGTCAGCGTAAAGCCGGGGGCGGGATCGAGCGGTTTGGGACGACTTGATTCGACGCCCGGCGTCCACCGGGCGATGAGCTGCCGGATTTCGGCCTCGGCCTGCGCGAGCCGTTCGGCTATCGTGCCGTCCGGGCGGACGACGACAGCGCTGGGTGTCCCGATGGCGCCGTAGGCGGTCATGACTTCGCGGTCGCGCTGGAGAAGAACCCCCGACAAGTTCAGGTCGCTAGTCTTGGCCCGATTGTCCTCGGTCGTGCCTCGGCTAAGGACGGCGATTGTGAGCGCCCCCGCCTGATCGCGCTGCCAGCGGCCAATGTCGGGCAGCATCGCCGTGCACGGGCCGCAGTCAGGATCCGAAAAAATCAATACAGTGGGCTTGCCCGCTGCGCGCAAGGCGTCGAGCGACACCGTCTCCCCAGCAAGGCTGGGAAGGTCGAACGCCGGCGCTGGCGTGCCCGGCGGATGTCCAGCCTCCCTGGGCGGTATCACGAGCGGGAGGGGAGCTTGAGAGGCGTCGGCCGACAGTGCCGATGGGGCCGGCGAGGCCACTGACGCCGCTGAGGCTGGTGCCACGGATAACTGGCTCAACAGCCGCTGATTCTGCGCGATCAATATGCGAAGCTGGACCACCTGCCACGCCAGGAGGGCGAGCCCTACGGTGCCGCCCAGCACGACGCTCCGTTCGGCCGGCGACAGCACCATGAGCCAGGCAACCCCGCTCGGGCCTGGGTTCCGGGAGCCAGTCACAACGACGAATACAGCGATACCCGCCAGCAGGGCGTTCCGCAGCAGCACTGATGCGCCGATGGGACTCGAGTGGACCTGGCCGAAGCAGTGGCAGTCAGGCCGGCGGCCGCGCACAAGGTTCACGGTGATGGCCGCCACGAACCCCGACAGGAGCACGAGGGCACCGACGGCACCGTAGAAAGCTGAGGATGAAGGAAATAGGGCGATTGCCACCAACAGCTCGGCAACTGGCAGCATCACGCCGAGTGGTCCGGCGAGCCCGGCAGGCGCGCCGAAGTCCCTGAGCGTGCGGCGCGAGCCTGGGAGGTCAAGAAGTTTGGTGGCGCCAGCAAGCGCAAACGTGCCGGCCAGGAGCAGGCGTGCGACGAACAGCAGGGTATCCACGACGCTAACGTCCCCTCGGGTGGTCAGGTGTCTCAGTACTTGACAACGAGCGCGCAAGATCCTAGCATGGCCGCTCCTTTTTAAACCGGCCTCATGCGCAATGATGCCAAACCGACAGCGGGAGGGTTCGATGAGCGTGACCGTCAGCGGAACTGATCAGGGAACGAGTCGTCGCGAAGCGCTCAGGCGAGCGCTCAAAGCCGGCGGCGTCGCCTATGTGGCCCCGATGGTGCTCGGTTCGGCGGCCCCCGCGTCTGCCCAGGCCAGCGGGCCCAATCCTGAATGCACGGGTGCAACCTGCGCCACGTTTGTTCCCTGCAACTCCAACAGCGCATGCGTCTGTGTGCGCAGCAGCGCCGGTGGCGGCTACTGTGTGCTGGGGAGCACCTCGTGCAGCGACGTCGGCCCCTGCGGCGCCGCCCCCGGGTATGCCTGCCCGGCTGGCTCGTTCTGCGCACTCGACACCTGCTGCGGTTCCCCGGTGTGCGTCATGTTCTCGGCGTCGACGCCATGCCAGATCCCGGCGTCTGGCCCGGCACCTGCACGGACTGCGGGTACGCTCTGGCAGTCGTAGCGCCCGTATTCCACTGACGGCTCTGAAGAAGGCGGTGCCTCCCCTGAGGCACCGCCTTTTTTTTGCCCGTCACGTCGCGACCGCTGCACGATGACCGACCTGCTGATGGTCAGGTACGAGGGCCAACGGATCCGCCCGCTGTATGGCGCGCACACGGCGAACGGTGACCGGCAGCAGCCGGGGAAAGCAACGGGCTACCTCTTCACGAACGCCGCGGCTCCGGATCGCGCACTCGCAGCTGGTCGTCCCACCATTCGTCCTCAGACGCCAGCGCAGGCGGTTCGTGCTTCCGCGCGAGCTGAAGATCGACCTCCGGCGTCTCGAGCCTGACGTCTATCAGGTCCTCGCGGTTCAAGACTTCTGGGTCGAGGACTGCAATCCGAATCTCCATGAGTACGTCGCCGCTATCTTCCTCGCCCGCCGCACGACGGAGGGGCGCTGGGAGGAGCCCGAGAACTGGCCCGTCGAGTGCCGGACGCTGTCGCTGCTCGGCTATCTGGACACACGAGGAGAAGGCCATCGAGTGAAGGACATCGGGGCCGCCAGTCTCCTGGCCGTCGAGCCGCCGTGCTGACGAATACCGACGGGCGCTCCTTCGACGTCATCGAAATCACCAACGAGATGCCGCACAACCGCCGTGGCGGCGTGGGCAGCGTCATCGACGCCCTGATGACTGGCCTGGGCGTCTCCGGGCTCCGCGTGCTCTGGTTTCTGATGGACCACGGGTACACGCTCGCACAGATCCACGCGATCCTCGAACGGTACCCCTCCGTGGCCATCGGGAACGCCGGCGATCTTCGAACCTTCCAGGCGCCGCTCGTCCACCTGCATTCGTACCAGGAGAACGCGGATATCCAGATGTCGCTGGCCGACCGGAAGGTCGTGTGCACGATTCACTCGCTCCTGGCGCTCGAGGAGCGGACGAACGAGGTCAGCCTCGGCGACGCAGTCGCCTGGCAGGAGGCGCTCATCCGCTTCAGCACTCGCGTCGTCCTCATCTCCGATGCGGAACGGGGCAAGTACCTCGATCTCGGCTATCATCGGCTGAACCCGCACACCTCGGTCATTCACCACGGCATTGCGGCCCCCCGGGCATATCGCGCGCCGCGCGGGAAGCGGGTGCTCGGCTTCTGTGGGCGCCTTGTGCCCCGCAAGCACCCCGAGTACGTGCAGATGATCCTCAACGAAGACGGCTTTCAGGACCGGCGGACGCTGATTGCAGGGCGAGGATTCAGCCCCTACGCACGGGATCTACTCCGCGATCGAGATCTGGAATCGCGTGTGGATTTCCTCGGGTGGTGTGCCGGCCCGCGGCTCGAAGCCTTCTTCGACGCCATCGATGTGCTCGCCGTGCCCTCGACGTATGAGCCATTCGGGCTCGTGGCGCTAGAGGCTGCCTGCCGCGGCGTCCCAGTGGTCTGCACACGCGTGGATGGCCTGATCGAGGTTCTGGGTGATCACGCGTTTTACTGCCGGGACACGACCTACGAGGCGTTTCGCGAGAGCATGCTCGCATGGAACGGGGCGAGCCGACACGAGATCGCCACGCGCTCGGCTGGTGCGCGCCGCCGCTACGAGACCAGGTTTACCGACCGGATCATGGCGCAGGCGTACTGCAGGCTTTTCGCCGATCTGACCTCGTAAGGCTCGGCTTCACAGCGGTGTTCGGTCGCGCCTTGTCAGGCTGCTACGTCACGTCGTCGAGCAGACAGCGAAAGCCGAAGTCCCGAAAGCCGTCGGCGGGTGTCTGATAGCCGCGATTGGAGGTGCGAAGCTCCGGCGCGATCGAATCGCACGAGCCGCCTCGCACGACACGCTTGCCGGTCTTGTTGACGAAGACCTGGGGGTCGATCGTGGGCTGATGCGGCGGCCGGCTGGAATACAGCTCCTCGTCGTACCAGTCCGCCACCCACTCCCATACGTTGCCGACCATGTCGTACAGATTGAAGCCGTTGGCTGGGAAAGCGCCCACCTTGCTCGTGAACGTACGCGACCGGTTCTCCAGATAGCTCGCCCGATCGGGCCGGATGTCGTCACCCCATGGATAGATGGTCTTGGCCTCACCCCCGCGCGCCGCGTACTCCCACTGGGCTTCGGTCGGCAGACGGCCCCCAACCCACGCACAGTAATCGCGCGCCTGAGCCCAGGTGACGTTCACGACCGGATGGTCCTGATTCACCCAGTTCGGGTTGTGCTTGGGCGGTCTCGGCATCTCGATCCGCCGGTCGAGCGTGAATCGCCTGTACGCGGCGACGGTCACCGGCCCGCGGGTCAGCCAGAATCCCCGGGTCAGGCGAACCGGGTGCTGAGGCTTTTCGTCCTCGAACCGTTCGTCGGGGGCAGCGTCCCCTGGCAGACGTCCCATGAGGAAGTCTCCGGGCGGTATCCATGCGTACTCCAGCCCGTCACGGGAGCTCACGCGGACGGTTCCGGCGTCGAGCGCCGCCGCGAGCCCGAGCGTCGTCTTCCGCGACTCGACGGCAGCCTTGATCCCGGCGATCAGACGATCGACGTCCGGATGGAACGTGTAGTGATGGATTTCGTGGGCCTGCAGGCTCGGAAGCCGGATGAGATCGCCCGGCAGGGCCTCTGCCAGCGGGAGCGACGCGCCGTCGACCAGCAGCGGGATGACGCGCACGTTGCGCGTCAGCGCCGCGGCGATCTCCATTCGTACGAAATCGTCGCGCTTGTCGAGACGCCGTCGACCGTGCTCGTCAGCGGAGGTCAGCCACCCTCGGCCGATGACCACGATACAGACATCGCACGACGAGAGCGTGTCGCCGATTACGTGATCGAACTCGTCGCCAGACGCGATGTGCTCGACGTCGATGAAGACCTGGTCGGCGCCGAATTCCTTGACCAGCCGATCGTACAAGCGGCCGGCATGTCCTGCGCTGTCCTGGCGGCGGTAGCTGATGAAGATCCCGGTCATCCCGGGTCATGAGTGCTGACGGCCTCTACTGACCGCTGCGTGTCGCCTCCCAACTGCTGGTCCGCCCTCCGGCAACGACGGTGCCCGCGATCCTGTTCCCGTTCACGCGGCCCGTGTACTGCCCGCTGCCGGCGGTGAACGTGATCTCGTCGCCGCGCAGCTTGCCGTTGGTGACGAACACCTGGGTGTTGCCGGCGCCGAGCGTGCCCGTCACGACCTGGAATTTCTGGCTCAGCGTGAGATCGCCCTGCGCGCTCCGCCACGTGCCCTCGACCTTGGCCGGCACGATCCAGAACAGCGCCGTGCACCACCGATCGCACGGGTCGAGCGTGACCTTCTGATCGGGCTCCCAGTCCTCCATCGTGAAGGTATTCGACGCGACGCGTGTGCCGGGCTTCATGTCGAGAATCTTCGGCCTGAGCTGCATGTTGATTGACGGCAGCAGGAACATGGTGATGACCGTTGCCTTCGAGAAGTCGGTCTCGAACAGGTCGGCCTTCATGAACGTCGCCCTGTCGCTCACACCCGCCGCCTTGGCGTTTCTCTGCGACAGCTCCACCATGTCGGGGTTGTATTCGATCCCGAACGCGCGGGCGCCCCGCTTGGCGGCGGTGATGACCGTGCGGCCGTCGCCCGACCCAAGGTCGTACACCGTATCCTGCGGCGTCACCTGCGTCAGATTGAGCATGGTGTCGACGAGTTCCTGGGGCGTCGGCACCCAGACGACGTCCTTACCCGCTTGACCAACCTGCGGCTCGAACGGTTTGGTGGCCTGCTGCTGCGCGAAGGCGCTGGAGGCCGCCAGCAACAGGCTCACGGTTACCAGGATCCGGCGTGAGACGTTCAACAGCTTCATCGCTTCTTCTCCCCCGTCTTGTCGTTGTGGCGCTGGCGCGGAAGGGGCCATTGTTTACCAACTGCGGCTCTCGGGCAATACGTGCGAGCCGGTCAGGCCGTTACGCCGCCTGCCGGCACGGCAGTCTTCCTGGCCGGGTTGAAAAACGGCGTGCGGACGACCGTGGCCGGCACGCGGTGCCGGACGGCTTCGACCGTCAGCTCGAACTCCAGCGTCGTCGTTTCCGAGAAATGCGGCGCCGAGAGCGTCGCCAGCGCGATCAGCTTCTTCATGCCCGGCGACCATCCCGTCGTCGTGGCGCGGCCGATTTGACGGCCATGCCGGT
>CAZCEL010000054.1:14263-16175 GCA_964497175.1 uncultured Bifidobacteriaceae bacterium | reverse complement strand
CGGGACGCCGCGCAGGTCGTCACGATCTGCGATCTCAACTTCCTCGTGCACCCCGGGCGGACCCGTGCCGAGATACGCCGCGACTACCCCGCGCTGGCCCGGGCGCATGCCCGGCGCGCCGATCGAGTCATTGTCATCTCGGCGTTCACCGCACGCGAGGTGGAGACACGGCTCGGCGTGCCTCCCGATCGGATCTCCATCTGCACGCCGGGCGCGCCACCCTGGCCGCCGAGGGCCGAGCAGCGAGGCACCTACCTCCTGTGCCTCGGCACGCTCGAACCAAGAAAGAACGTCGGGCTGCTCCTCGACGCCTACGAGCAGCTCGCGGCGAGGCGCACCGATCTGCCGCCACTTCGACTGGCGGGCAAGGCCACCGAAGGCGCCGAGGACTGGCTCCGCCGGATCGGCCGCGCTCCACTGCGGGGCCGCGTCCAGCACGTCGGCTACGTGGAACCGGCTCACCGTCGGCAGCTGTACGAGCATGCCGCCCTGCTCATTCAACCGTCGTACGAGGAAGGGTTCGGCCTGCCTGTTCTCGAGGCGATGACAATGGGAGTGCCCGTGATCGCGACCAACCGCGGCGCGCTGCCCGAGGTGGTCGGCGATGCCGGCCCACTGGTCGAGCCTGACGATCCCGATCAGCTGGCATCGGCAATCGAGCACCTGCTGGACGATGAGTCGGCCGCCCGGATCGCCGTCAGACGAGGACTCGACCGCGCGCGCCGTTTCAGCTGGGAGCAGACGGCACGTGATGTGATGACCGCCTACCGGCAGGCCGTGGACCATCGCCGCGACGCGGCCGGGACGAGGAATTAGAGAGACGAGCGATGCGCATCGGCATCGACGCCCGCGAGCTGACGGGCCGCGCGACCGGGGCTGGGCGCTACCTCGCCGGCCTGCTCCGCGAGTGGGTGTCGGACGAAGGCGAGCGCCATCACGAGCTCGTCCTCTATGCGCATAGGCCGCTGCCCGCCTCAGCGGTGCCTGCCTCCAGCACGCGGATCGTGCCCGGCTCGGGCGGCACGAGCTGGGAGCAATGGCGTCTGCCACGGGCGTTGGCCGCCGACGGGCTCGACGTGTTCTTCGCCCCCGCGTACACGGCCCCGCTGATGGTGCGCGTGCCCCTGGTGGTCGCCATCCACGACGTGTCCTTTTTCGCCCATCCCGAATGGTTTCGCCCGCGGGAAGGCTTCAGGCGCCGGTTCCTCAGCCAGCGCGCGGCCAGGCGTGCGCGAACGGTTATCACTATCTCGGAATTCTCCCGCCTTGAGCTGACGCGTCGCCTCGGCGTCGGTGCCGACCGGGTTCGCGTCATTCCACCAGGCGTCAGACCTCCGGTTGCCGGTCAGCGCGCAACCTCCCCGGACCCGCGCGTCCTGTTTGTGGGATCGATCTTCAACCGGCGGCATGTCCCGGATCTCATCAGCGCCTTCGGGCGGCTCGCCAGAACGCACCTGGCCGCACAGCTGACGATCGTCGGCGACAATCGGACCTATCCGCGCGAGGACATCCCTCTGGCGATCAGGCGCGAAGGCCTCGACGGCCGCGTCGAGTGGAGGCAGTACGTGTGCGACGCAGAACTGAACGAGCTCTACGCGGCGTCGAGGGCGTTTGCTTTCCTCTCGGAGTACGAGGGACTCGGGTTGACGCCGCTCGAGGCCCTCGCCGCGGGCGTGCCACCCGTGCTGCTCGATACGCCGGTGGCGCGGGAAGCCTGCGGAGACGCTGCCCTGTACGTGCGGCCCGGAGATCCTGCTGCGGTCGAGGCTGCGCTCGAACGTCTGCTCTTCGACGAGGCGACCCGCGCGGCACTGCTCGGCGCGGCGCCACGGGTGCTCGCACGCTACGACTGGAGGACGGCCGCACGGGAGACACTGAACGTGCTCGAGACCGCGGCGTCACCACGGTGACG
>CAZCEL010000054.1:0-14253 GCA_964497175.1 uncultured Bifidobacteriaceae bacterium | reverse complement strand
ATCGAGCTCTCGATTGTCATCGTCAGCTTCAACGCGCGAGCGGATCTCGAGCGGTGTCTCGCGTCGCTCCACGAGGCGCCGCCCGCTGCCAGCCACGAGATCATCGTGGTCGACAATGCCTCGACCGACGGAAGTGCCGCGGCCGCACGAGCCTGGGCCTCCACGACGGTCATAGAGTGCCCGGCCAACCGAGGATTCTCGGTCGCCAACAACACCGGGATCCGCGCCAGCCGGGGCCGCTGCCTCCTGCTGCTCAACAGCGACACCATCGTGCCCCCCGGCGCCGTCGATCGCCTCCTGCAGACGCTCGGCGATCGCCCCGGGGCCACCATCGTCGGACCCCGCCTGATCGACGCGAGCGGTCAGGCGGAGCTGTCGTTCGGGCGGATGCTTACGCCCTGGAACGAGTTCCGCCAGCGGCGCCTGATGCGGAAGATCGAGCGGCGCGAGCCAGCGGCGCTTCAGCGTGTCAACGCGCTTACGCGGCGCGAGCATTGGCCCGAGTGGGTGAGCGGCGCGTGCCTGCTCGTGCGGCGCGAGGACGCGGAGAGAGTCGGGCTGCTGGACGAGCGGTACTTCATGTACACGGAAGACGTGGATTTCTGCGCGGCCGTCCGCGCCCGGGGCGGCCGCATTCTGTTCACGCCAGAGGTCGAGATCGTCCATGCACGCGGGCGCTCGGTCGCCTCGGCGAGGGAGGCGACGCTCGCCGCACGCCGGCGCAGCCGGCTGGCCTTCTACAGGAAGCACCACCCCTGGCTGGCGCCCATCGTCGGGATGTATTACCGCGTGTTCGCCGGCCTGTGGTGATCCAGGCCGTCGGATGCGGCGCGTCGAGCGAGGTCCCTGCGGGTATGATGTCGGGGTGCGAATCGGCATCGACGCGCGCAAGCTTCACGACTTCGGCATCGGCACCTATATTCGAAATCTGCTGCGCCACCTCGCACGGATCGAACAGGATGCGGAGTTCGTCGTCCTGTGCCGTCCCGAAGATGCGCCGCCTCTGCAGGGGTTGGGGCGGAATTTCCGGGCAGTGCCGGAGCGGGCCGGCAACTATTCCCTGTCGGAGCAGCTGCGCATACCCCTCGCGCTGAGGCGTGAGCGGGTGGACCTCTTCCACGCCCCGCACTACGTGCTGCCGCCGCTTGTCCTCTGTCGATCGGTCGTGACCATCCACGACTGCATCCACTTGATGTTCCCGCAGTATCTGCCGAACCGGTTCGCCCTGGGCTACGCGCGAACCTCGCTGGCCCTGGCGTCCCGTCGCGCCACGCGTGTGCTGACCGTCTCCGAGAGCTCGAAGCGCGACATCATCAGATTCTTCGACACTCCGGCCGAGAAGGTCGACGTCATCTACAACGCCTACGACGAGCGCTTCGCCATCGAGCCCCGTGAAGACGAGGTGGTCAGGGTGCGCGAGCGGTATCAGCTCCAGGATCAGTTCGTGCTGTACGCGGGGAACGTCAAGCCGCACAAGAACCTGGAGCGGTTGATCGAGGCGTTCCAGATCGTCCGCAGCCGCGGCCTGGACCACTTGAAGCTGGTGCTCACCGGCGACGAGATCTCCAAGTACGCGGCGCTGCGGCGCGCCGTCCACCGGCACCAGCTCCACAAGTACGTGCGGTTTCTCGGATTCGTCTCCGAGGACACGCTCGCTGTCATGTACCGGCTGGCCGCCGTGTTCGTCTTTCCCTCCCTGTACGAAGGCTTCGGCCTGCCGCCGCTCGAGGCCATGGCCAGCGGCACACCGGTCGTCACCTCCAACGCCTCGTCACTGCCCGAGGTCGCCGGCGATGCGGCCCTGCTCGTCGATCCCTACGATCCCGAGGCGATTGCCGACGGCATCGTGCGCTCGCTGACCGATGCCGATCTTCGTGCGGAGCTGCGCCGGAAGGGGCTGGCGCGGGCGCGCCAATTCTCCTGGGGGGAGGCCGCCCGTCGCGTCCGCGACATCTACCGCGAGGTGGCGACGGCTCCTGCTGCCGCGGGTGCAGCCGCCAAGGCCGTCAGGCGCGAGACGTCGGAGACACGACACCTGTGAAGGTTGCGCTCGTCCACGACTGGCTGACCGGCATGCGGGGCGGCGAGAAGGCCCTTGAGGTGGTGTGCGAGCGATTCCCCGATGCCGAGCTTTTCACGCTGGTGCACCTTCCCGGCACGGTGTCTCCGACTATCGAGCGCCACCGTATTCGCACGTCGGTCATTCAACGCATGCCTGGCGTCGGACGCTGGTACCGGCAGTACCTGCCGCTGTTTCCACTGGCGGTCGAGCGGTTCGTCTTCGACGGCTTCGACGTCGTGCTGAGCCTGAGCCACTGCGCGGTCAAGTCGGTCATCACGCCCTCGTCGAGCCACCACGTGTGCTACTGCTTGACGCCCATGCGCTACGCGTGGGACCAGTTTGACGCCTACTTCGGGCCCGATCGGATCGGCGCCTTCCCGTCGAGCCTCATGCGGCCGGTGATGACCCGGTTGGCGCGATGGGACCAGCAGACGGCTGGCCGCCCAGACCGCTATGTCGCTATCTCTCACTATGTTGCGGGCAGGATCCGCCGATACTATAATCGCGAGGCATCGGTTGTGTATCCGCCTGTCGACACCGGGTTTTTCTGTCCCGACGCCACCGCTCCCGATCGATTCGCGCTGGTGGTGTCGGCACTGGTCCCGTACAAGCGGATCGAACTGGCCATAGCGGCCTGCGCCGAGGCACACCTGCCGCTCACGATCGTCGGTGATGGACCTTCCCGCTCGGCTCTCGAGCGCTCGGCGTCAGGCGAGGTGACGTTCCTCGGACGGCTTTCGGACCGAGACCTGCTGTCACTGTATCGGCGGGCGGCCGTCGTCCTGCTTCCCGGTGAAGAGGACTTCGGCATCGTGCCGCTCGAAGCGCAGGCCTGCGGGAGACCGGTCGTGGCGCTGGGCCGGGGAGGCAGCCTGGAAACCGTGGTCCCGAACGAGACCGGCCTGCTCGTGTCCGAGCCGTCCGCCGCGGCGTTTGCAGCCGCCATCTCCGCGGCCGTCGACACGAAGTTCGATGCCTCGCGGATCCGGCGCCATGCCGAGCGCTTCGGCCGGGAGCGATTCGGCGACGAGATCGAAACGATCGTCCGCCAGTCGATCCGGCCCGGAGCCGCGGCGTGATCCGGCACAACCGGCTCCTGGTCACCTTTCACGTCCTCACCGACGTGCTGCTCGGCCTGTCGGCCTTCATCATCGCCTACGCGATCCGGTTCCACACCGGGCTGATTCCGATCACGAAGGGTCTCCCACCCCTCAGGCAGTACATCAACGTCCTGCCGTTCATCGCCGTGCTCGTTCCGCTTGGATTCCACCTGCAGGGGCTCTACAGGCTGCGGCGCGGTCGATCGCGTGTCGACGACTTCTTCGCCGTTCTCATCGGGAGCATCCTCACCGTCGTGTTCGGCGTCGTCCTCACCACCTACGTGCAGATCTACTATGCGACCGGCGCCGCGCGGGCGACGGGCGCGTACGAGGTCTCGCAGCTCGTGTGGGCCATCTTCCTGGCGCTCAACGTCCTGTTGGCGTTTTCGTCGCGGGAGCTGATGCGCGAGGCCCTCGAACGGCGGTGGCGGGCCGGCATCGGGCTCAAGCGGATTCTGATTGCGGGATCGGGAGAACTCGGTCGGTTAGTGGCGGACAAGATCCTCGAGCACCGCGAGCTCGGTTACCAGATCATCGGTTTCGTCGACGACCGGGCCGGGGGTGACCACCTCGGGTACCGAGGCCTCCCGCTGCTCGGTACGCTGGACGAGGCTTCCGACATCATCGGTCGGGAATCAGTCGACCACCTGTACGTCGCGCTTCCGCCAGACCTGCACCTTCGCATGATCGAGCTGCTCGACAGCACGAGCCGCGAGATGGTGGACGTGAAAGTCGTCCCGGACCTGCTGCAGGTGATCGCTCTCCGCGCCAGGCTCGAGGACCTCGACGGCGTCCCGATCATCAACGTCAACGACGTCCCGTTGCAGGGCCTCAACAGCCTCGTCAAGCGTGTTCTGGATATCGCGCTCTCGACGACCGCCCTGGTCGTGCTGGCCATCCCGCTCGCGCTCATCGCGCTCGTCGTGAAGCTGACCTCGCGCGGACCCGTGCTGTACCAGCAGGAGCGCATGGGACTCGATGGTAGGCGGTTCTTCATCTTCAAGTTCCGGTCCATGTACGACGAGGCCGAGCGCGAGACGGGGCCGGTCTGGGCGGTCGCCGGCGACCCGCGTGTGACACTGGCCGGCCGATTCCTGCGGCGGTCGAACCTCGACGAGCTGCCCCAGCTCTGGAACGTGCTGCGGGGCGACATGTCGATTGTCGGCCCCCGACCCGAGCGTCCCCACTTTGTCGAGCAGTTCAAGCACCGAATCCCGCAGTACATGCTGCGGCACAAGGTGAAGGCTGGGCTGACCGGCTGGGCGCAGGTGAACGGCTGGCGCGGGAACACGCCGCTCGAGAAGCGGATTGAATACGACCTGTACTACATCGAGAACTGGTCCGTCCGCCTCGATCTGAAGATCATGTGGCTCACACTGCTCAGAGGTTTCTTCCACAGGCACGCGTACTAGAGGTCATCACGGAACGACGGTTCCACCGGGAGTTCATGCCACAACGCATCGTCATCACAGGGGCCGCCGGGTTCATCGGCTCACACCTGTCAGAAGCGCTGCTCGATCGCGGGTACGAGGTGGTCGGCATCGACAACCTGCTCACCGGGGACACGGCCAACATCGCCCATCTGGTCAATCGGCCGTTCACGTTCATCAAGCACGACGTGACCAACTACATCTACGTCGAGGGCCCTGTCCATTTCGTCCTCCACTGGGCCAGCCCGGCCAGTCCGATCGATTACCTGGAGCTGCCGATCCCGACGCTGAAAGTCGGTGCGCTCGGCACGCACAAGGCGCTCGGCCTGGCCAAGGCCAAGGGCGCCCGGTTTGTGCTGGCCTCGACCTCGGAGGTCTACGGCGATCCGCTCGAGCACCCGCAAAAGGAGAGCTACTGGGGCAACGTGAACCCGATCGGTCCACGAGGCGTCTACGACGAGGCGAAGCGTTTTGCCGAGGCCATGACCGTCGCGTACCATCGCTACCACGGCCTGGACACCAAGATCGTCCGCATCTTCAACACCTATGGGCCGAGGATGCGCGTCAACGACGGCCGGGCCGTGCCAGCGTTCATTTCTCAGGCGCTTCGCGGCGAGGACGTCACGGTCTTTGGCGATGGAACCCAGACCCGCAGCTTCACGTACATCAGCGACCTCGTCGACGGAATCATCCGCCTCATGCTCTCCGAGGTGAACGACCCGGTGAACCTCGGAAACCCGCACGAGATGAGCATCGAGGAGATCGCCCGCACGATTATCAGAATGACGGGAGCCGGGAGCCGGATCGTCTATCGACCGCTTCCGACCGACGACCCCAAGGTCCGCCGCCCCGACATTACCCGCGCCCGCACGCTCCTGGGCTGGGAGCCCAGGGTCGAGCTCGAGGAGGGGCTGGTCCGGACGATCGAGTACTTCCGACGGAAGGTGACGTAGCGGCCGGCCACTCACCTCACCAGTTTCCGATACTTGATCCGATGCGGCTGATCGGCCTCTGCGCCCAGCCGCCGCCTCCGGTCGGCCTCATAGTCCTGGTAGTTGCCCTGGAACCATACGACCTCGCCATCGCCCTCGAAGGCCAGCATGTGCGTGGCGATGCGGTCCAGGAACCACCGGTCGTGGCTGATCACAACCGCGCAGCCGGCGAAGCGGAGCAACGCGTCCTCGAGGGCGCGAAGCGTGTCCACGTCGAGGTCGTTGGTCGGCTCGTCCAGCAGCAGCAGATTGCTGCCCTTCCTGAGCAGCGTGGCCAGATGCACGCGGTTCCGTTCGCCGCCTGACAACGTTCCCACCTTGCGCTGCTGGGCGGCGCCCTTGAAGTTGAACCACGACACGTAGGCCCGCGAGGCCACCTTCCGCCGGCCGAGCTCGATTTCGTCGAGCGCTCCTGAGATCTCTTCCCAGACGGTCTTGTCCGGATCGAGGGCATCACGGCTCTGGTCCACGTACCCGATCTGCACCGTATCGCCGATCCGGAGGGTCCCGCCATCGGGCCGCTCCTGGCCGGCGATCATCCGGAAGAGCGTGGTCTTGCCCGCCCCGTTCGGTCCGATGACGCCCACGATGCCGCCACGCGGCAGCGTGAAGGTGAGGCCGTCGATGAGCAGGTTGTCGCCGTAGCCCTTACGCAGGTCGCGCGCCTCGACGACGAGGTCGCCCAGGCGGGGACCGGGCGCGATGTAGATTTCCGCGCTGTCGACCCGCTGCGCGGTCTCCTCGCGCAACAGGTCTTCGTAGGCATTCAGCCGGGCCTTCCCCTTCGCCTGCCGCGCGCGCGGGGACATGCGAATCCACTCCAGCTCCCGCTCGAGGGTCCGCTGGCGCCTGGTCTCGGCCTTCTCCTCCTCGCCCAGGCGGCGCTGTTTCTGTTCGAGCCACGACGAGTAGTTGCCCTCCCAGGGGATCCCGCGCCCGCGATCCAGCTCGAGGATCCAGCCGGCCACGTTGTCCAGGAAGTACCGGTCGTGCGTGACGGCTACAACGGTCCCCGGATAGTCGCGCAGAAAGCGCTCGAGCCAGGCGACCGACTCGGCGTCGAGATGATTGGTCGGCTCGTCGAGCAGCAGCAGGTCCGGCGACTGCAGCAGGAGCCGGCAGAGCGCCACGCGCCGGCGCTCGCCGCCCGACAAGGGCTGCACGTCGGCGTCGGGAGGCGGCAGGCGCAGCGCGTCCATCGCCAGATCGAGGCGCGAGTCGAGGTCCCACGCCGAGGCCGCGTCGATCTTGTCCTGGATCCTCGACTGCTCCTCGAGGATCCGGTCCATCTCCTCGGGCGACAGATCCTCGCCCAGCCTGGCATTGATCTCGTCGTACCGCGCGAGCAGCGCCTTCACGGGCGCCACGCCCTCTTCCACGTTCCCGAGCACCGTCTTGGACGGATCGAGCCGGGGTTCCTGCGGGAGGAAGCCGATTGAGGCGCCCGCGGCCGGAAAGGCCTCGCCCAGGAAGCTCGTGTCCTCGCCGGCCATGATGCGCAACAGCGAGCTCTTCCCGGCGCCGTTCAGCCCGAGCACGCCAATCTTGGCCCCGAAGTAGAACGAGAGCCAGATGTCCTCGAGGACCTTGAGATCGGGCTGATGGACCTTGCCGAGGCCCTTCATGGTGTAGATGAACTGGGGCATGAGAGTCAGCCTACAATCAGCCGGCGGTCGGTGGCAATCATGACTGGCACGTCCTCACCCTCGCCGCATGGCCCGGCGGTGTCAACCCGCCGGATCGTGCATGTCGACATGGACGCCTTCTATGCATCGGTCGAGCAGCGGGACGATCCGGCGCTGCGCGGCCGGCCGGTCGCCGTCGGCGGCCGTCCGGATCGTCGCGGGGACGTGGCGGCCGCCAGCTACGAGGCGCGCGCCTTCGGCGTGCACTCGGCGATGTCGATGGCCAGGGCCCTGCGACTCTGCCCATCGCTGAGGATCGTCGCGCCCGATTTCCCGCGTTACCGGGCGGTCTCGACCCTGGTCTTCGCCATCTTTCGCGAAGTGTCTCCGCTCGTGGAACCCCTGTCGCTCGACGAGGCGTACCTGGACGTCACGGAGAACGCGTGGCACGAACCGCTGGCCACCACCGTGGCCAGGCGGCTCAAGGAGCGCATCAGAACCGAGACCGGACTCACGGCGTCAGCCGGCGTCGCACCGAACAAGTTCCTGGCCAAGATCGCGTCGGGGTGGAAGAAGCCGGATGGACTGACGGTCATCAGACCGGAGCGGATCGAATCCTTTCTCCAGCGGCTCCCGGTCGATGCGCTATGGGGTGTGGGCCCGGTCACGGCTCGCAAGCTCAAAGCACGAGGCATCGAGCGACTCGTAGACGTTCGAACTGCCGATCCCACCGACCTTCGAGCCGCCGTCGGCAGCCTTGCGCCGTGGCTGCAGCGGCTCGCGCACGGCGTCGACGATCGTCCAGTCGTGCCCGATCGTCGGTCCAAGTCGTCCGGCTCGGAGACCACGTACGCGGACGATCTCACCGACCCGGCGGCGATTCGCCTGGAAGTGGAGGGCATGGCCGGACACGCGGCGGCCTGGCTGATGCGAAACGGCCGTGTCGCCCGGACCGTGACACTCAAAGTGCGCTATTGGGACTTCTCGACCGTGACGCGCAGTCGCACCGCGCCGCCGACGTGTGACGAGAGCACGCTACGCGCGCGGGCAGTACAATTGCTGGAGCGAACCGAGGTCGGAAGCCGCCCCGTGCGGTTGCTCGGTGTCAGCGTGCACAATTTCGTGCCCGCCGACACGGTTGCCGACAGCGGGGGCCTGCTGCCGCTCGAAGCCGGCGAGGGCTCGGGCGCTGTCGGATCAGAGAGAGCCATGCTGAAGGGAACGCGCGACGGCCTGCTGAAGCGAGTGCAGCCGGTCAGCATTCACGGCCAGATCTCCTGGGACGTCTTCTTCACCGACCTGGAGGATCCGGAGGGCCAGATTCACGTGGCGCGCCTCGGCCCCGAAGCCGTGGCGGGCAATCTCGAGCCAGGCGATCGCATCCAGGTCGAGTATCTCGTGGGCGTGGCCGTTCGGGTGTCACGCGTGATTCCGACGGCAGATTAGGAGCGCCATGCGTCTTCGAGTACTATCTACCGCGATCACTGCGAGGGGAGGTTCCAACATGCGCTGTTCTCTTACGTCCTCATTGAACGCTGTGGCCCTCGGGATCGCGATCGTCGGGATGGCCGCGGCGCCACTCGCGGCTCAGACTGGAGCCGCCAGGCCATCGGCAGGCGCGAAGGCGTGGACGGCTCCCAAGACGCCGTGGGGGCATCCGGATCTGCAGGGCGTCTGGACGAACACGACCACGACGCCGCTCGAACGACTGCCGGAGGCAGCCGACAAGCAGGTGCTGACCGACGAGGAACGGGTCGATCTGGCCCGCAAGGTCGCCGACCGAGTCAATGCGGACACACGGCGGCCCGGGCAGGTGGGCGCCTACAACGAGTTCTGGTTCGAGCGGGGAACGCTCAACACGCGCACCTCTCTGGTCATCGACCCGCCAGACGGCAAGGTGCCCGCCTACACTGCCGAGGGACAGAAGCGCTGGGACAGCATCGACGCGGCGCGCAAGGCGCATCCCGCGGATTCGTATCTGGACCGCAGCTCGTACGACCGGTGCATCACTCGGGGCATGCCAGGGGCGATGTTGCCGGGGTTCTACAACCACAACTACCACATTCTCCAGACGCCTCAGTACGTGGCCATCATCGTCGAAATGATCCATGACGCCCGGATCATCCCCCTGGATGGTCGGCCTCATACGCCGATCCCCCAGTGGATGGGCGATTCACGCGCCCGCTGGGAAGGCGACACGCTGGTCGTCGAGACGACGAATCTCAGTGACAAGATCTTCGAACGAAGTGTCGTGGTCACCGGGTTTGGTGCGGGCTCGCGTCTGGTCGAACGCTTCAGGCGAGTCGACGCGGACACGGTCGACTACCAGGTCACGATCGAACACCCGGGGATGCTGACCAAGCCGTGGACCGTCTCGACGCCCATGACCAGGGCGGAAGGCGCCCTGTTCGAGTACGCGTGTCACGAAGGGAACTACGCGATCAAGCACATCCTGAGCGCGGCTCGCGCCGAGGAGCAAGCGGCTCAGAAGAAGTAGCGCGCGGCTGCGCTTGCCTATCGCTCCTCGATCCTGATCGTCCTGAGCTCGATTCTCGCGTCGGGCGTCTCGCCTGTGCGCGGCGCCGCCTCGATGCGGTCGACGACCGAAAGCCCATCCACCACACGGCCGAACGCCGTGTAGACGCCGTCGAGCGCGGTCGACGTGCCGGTGCAGATGAAGAAGGACGTTTGCGCGCTGTCGGGTGCGTCTCCTCGGGCCATCGACACGATGCCCTTGACGTGCCTCGTGTCGTTGAACTCGGGCAAGAGGTTTCTCACCAGTTTCTGCTGGCGCTCGGTCAGCGCGCCACGCGTCGCCAGCGCACCGGTCTGGATCACGAAGCCGGGCGCCACGCGGTGGAAGGCCATGCCGTCATAGACCCCGGCGTCGGCCAGCCGAAGAAACTGCCGGACGGTCTCCGGCGCCTTGTCCGCGAGCAGCTCGATCGTGATGGCACCTTCGCTCGTGTCGAGGACGGCGCGATAGACCGCCAGCTGCCCGGGAGCGTCGCTGACGAACCGCTCCGGTGGAGGGTCGCGAATCCGGACGCGTCGAATCTCGACACGCTCGATCGCCAGCCCCGCCGCATCGACGGGCGTCAGAGAGATCGCGCGCAAGACGTCCAGGCCGTCCGACACGTGGCCGAAGACCGTGTACTGTCCCCCGAGCGAGGGCTGATCGGCGAGCAGAATGAAGAACTGCGCCCCGGCGCTGTCCGGCTTCCCGGGCACGAGCACCGCCGCGACCGAGCCGCGCGTCACCATGCTCGCCCGCGCCTCGGCCTTGACCACGTTCAGGCCTCCCGTGCCATATTGGTCGCGCCTGGCGGGATCCCTCGAGATCGGGTCGCCGCCCTGCACCATCCCGTTCGGCACCATCCGGTGGAACGTCGTCCCGTCGTACCCGCCATCCTCGGCCACCTTCGTGAAATGGGCCACGTGGTTGGGAGCCACATCCGGGTGAAGATCGACGATCACGGTCCCGATCGACGTATCGATCACGGCCTGCCTCGGCTGCGTTTGACCGTAGCTGGGCCCTATCGCCAGACACACGAGGACGCCCCCGGCGGTTCTTGCAAGCTCATACCGGTATCCCTGCATACAGCCCCCTGAGGTCGAAGGTGCCCCGTGAACGCCCGGTCAGGTCGAGGTCTCGATGATGCGTGCCGCGTGCCGGATGTAATGCAAGCCCGACGCGAGGGTCACGGCGAGTGACGCGTAGACGAACAGGTCTACGACGACCGAGTGGTAGCCCTGGAAGTTGAAGAACATCGCGACAACCGCCGTCATGATGTAGATGGCGGTTGCCACCTTGCCGAGCATCGAGGGACGGAAGGTCCGCCGCCCGATCGCCAGATTCACGATGGCGACCGTGAGCACGATGACGACGTCCCGGCTGATGACCAGGACGGTCAACCAGAGGGGCAGGGGGTTCGCCAGATCCAGTCCGGGCACGGTGAGCACGATAAACGCGCTCACGAGCAGCAGCTTGTCGGCCATTGGATCCAGCCAGGCGCCGAGGCTGCTCCGCTGGCCGGTCCGGCGGGCAATGAGGCCGTCCAGGCCGTCGGTGAGCCCGGCCGTTCCGAAGACGACGAGCGCCCAACCCAGCTGGCCATACACCACGAGAATCACAAACAGGGGGATCAACAGCATCCGCAGGAGCGTGAGCTGATTGGCGACGGTGAACACGCTCATCGCTGACCGGCGCCGCGCCGCCTGCCGGGACCGGCCAGCGCCTCCAGCCGGTCCATCGCGGCGAGAGCCTCCAGGCCGCTCAGCGCACGGTTCGGCTGAAAGCTGCCGTCCTGCCCGGTCCGCAGTACGCCAGCCGCGACTGACGCGGACGCAGCCGCGTGCGCGATGTGCGTCGCGGCCAGATCGGGGAAGCGCAGCACGGCGTTCTGCCACGCGCGCGCCTCGACCGGATTGACGCCCGCGATTGGGGTCAACAGGCGGCTGACGGCCTGCGCGAAGTCGACGCGGCGCACGAGACCGCTCGGCTGGAACGTGTGATTCGCAAACGGCTCCAGCACCCCCGCGCGCGTGACCGCCGTGATCCACGCTTCGGCCCAGTGCCCGCGAATATCCGTGAGGACCGGCGCCTCGGTCGATCGCGTCGTCTGCAGCAGGGGCCCAAGGCGGACCCCCACCAGCGCCGCGATATCGGCCCGGGTCACTTGAAGCGACCGTTCGATCGCCCGATACGGTTCCGGCAAGCGGGCCAGCTCTATCTTCGCTTGCAGCTGCGCGATCCGAAGCTCGATCTCGCTGGTCCGATCGGCTGCGAGGGCCGCTCTGTAGGCACTGAACGCGCCCTCGACGTCGCCGCGCCCCTCGAGCAGTTCGCCGATCTGAACGAGCGAATCGCCGTCGCCAGGGTCGAGCGCAACGGCGCGACGAAAATGCTCGATGGCAGCGTCCCCGTCGCCACGCCTGCGTTCGATGAGGGCCAGCTCCCGGTATAGGAAGGCGCTATCGGGCGACTTCTCAATCGCCGCGAGATACCCGCGGACCGCCTCGTCGCTTCGGCCGCTCGATGCCGCCGCGCGGGCGTCTGCCAGGTTTCGCTGCTGCCCCCGGAATCGCAGGACCTCCACCTGGCGCTGCAGATCGACGAGTGACGGGTCGGCGGCCAGGGCTGCTTCGAACGCTGCCAGTGCGTCTAGGTCGCGCCCGAGGGCCACGAGCGCCAGGCCGCGGCCAACGAGCGCCGGCACAAACGCCTGCTCGCGGTCGAGCACGCTGTCGAACGTGATGACGGCCGCCTGCAAGTCCTTGCGGGCCAGCGCGAGGTACCCGAGGGCCGCGTCCGCCGGATAGAACCCGGGCGTCAGCTTCAGGGCCTGGAGCATTTCACGCTCCGCATTCCTCAGATCACCGGCCTGCAAGAACACCCACGCGCGCTCGTGGGTCGCCACGGCCCGGCTGGCGGCGAGCGAGCGGGGTACGGCCGGTTTGAGGAATTCCGGAAAAGCCGGCGTGGTGACGACCGGCAACGGAATCGTCCTGGGTGCGCAGGCGGCCGCCAGCGCGCCAATCGCGAGCAGGGCTACGCAAGGGAGCCCGCGCATCGTGTCGAAAATCTTACTCCTATTATCTCCGCGCCACTCGCTACAGTCCGAGGGTCTTCAATAGCCGCCTGGGGACGTCGGCCACGATCGACACGCAGCCATCAGCGGTCTGGTGGCTGAAGACCCGCGCGTGCCGGTAGAGGCGGGCCACGCGCGCCTGATCGCGTGGATCGTCGAGTCTGAAGGTCGCTGTCACGCGGCGAACGTCCAGCGCGAGCCGCGAGATCACCGCGCCCACGAGCTCCGCAACGCCCTCACCCGAGAGCGCCGATATCCGATGCGCTGCGGGCTCCAGTTCCTTGAGACGACCGAGTTCGGCCGGAGACAGCTGATCGCACTTGTTGTACACCTCGACGATCGGCACCTCGACCGCACCGACATCCTCAAGCGCCCGCCGCACGGCCGCCATTCGCCGGTCCCGGTCTGGAGCCGAGGCGTCAATCACGTGAAGGACGAGGTCGGCGTCGGCGACCTCCTCGAGCGTAGCGCGAAACGCGGCTACCAGCGCATGTGGCAGCCGATCGATGAATCCCACCGTGTCCGACACGACGAGCTGGCGGCTGTCTGGCAATCGCAGCTGTCGAACCAGCGGATCGAGCGTCGAAAACAACGCGTCGGACACCTGGGTGCCGGCGCGTGTCAGCGCGTTGAACAAGGTCGACTTGCCGGCGTTGGTGTAGCCGACAAGGGCGACGGTTGGCACGGAGGCCTTCCGGCGGCGGTCCCGAAGCTGGGCACGGCGCTTCCTCACCTGTTCGATGTCTCTTTCGATCGCGTGAATGCGCGTCCGAATCCGACGCCGATCCACCTCGAGCTTGGTTTCTCCGGGACCCCGCGTGCCGATCCCGCCCCCGAGCCTGGACAGCGCCGCACCGGAGCCGGCGAGTCGCGGGAGCCGATACTGAAGCTGGGCCAGCTCCACCTGGAGCCGGCCCTCACGCGTCCTGGCACGATGCGCGAAGATATCCAGGATGAGTTGGGTGCGATCGATGATCTTCCGGCCGACGATCTCTTCGAGGTGCCGGAGCTGCGCCGGCGTCAGCTCATCGTCGACGACGACCAGGTCGGCGTCTGCCTCAGCGCACGCCGCCGCCAGGGTCGCCGCCTTTCCCGCACCAAGAAAGGTGGACGGGTCGGGCCTGGCCCGCTCCTGCAGGAGCCGCACGACCACTTGCGCGCCGGCAGCCGCGGCCAGGCCTGCCAGCTCCTCGATCGAGCGCTCCGCGCTCAGGCGCCGTCCCCGGCCTGCGACCAGACCCACGAGCGCGGCGCGCTCGCGCCCCGCACGATCGGACGATGGATTGCTCGTTCGTTCGGACACGGGAATACCCTACGGCTGCAGCTGCCCTTCTGCCTTTCTGCCCTTCTGCCTTTCTGCCTTTTCACTCGGGCGTCCTAACCTTAATGCACGCTCTCCAGCACCGCCTCCCACGAGATCGCGCCGGCCCTGACGAGCACCGGTGCCTCGCCG
>CAZCEL010000053.1:13046-16250 GCA_964497175.1 uncultured Bifidobacteriaceae bacterium | reverse complement strand
CGATCAAGCAGCTATCGATCGCCTGCTCATCGATCTGGATGGAACACCAAACAAGGCCAAGCTGGGCGCCAACGCGATCCTCGGCGTGTCAATGGCCGTGGCTCGTGCCGCCGCGGCCAGCGCGGGCGTGCCACTCTACCGCCATCTGCAATCGCGGGATCATTACTCCTTGCCGATCCCCACGATCAACGTGCTGAACGGCGGCGCGCATGCGGCCAACGCGCTCGACTTCCAGGAATTCATGCTGGTGCCGGCCGGCGCACCCAATTTGGCCGAAGCGATCCGCTGGTCGGCCGAGACGTTTCACGCGCTCAAGAAGCTGCTCGCCCAGGCGGGGCACGTCACGTCCGTCGGTGATGAAGGCGGGTACGCCCCCAACCTGACGACCCCGGAGGAGGTGCTCGACCTCTTGATGCGGGCTATTGAACACGGCGGGTACAAACCGGGCCGTGACATCAGCCTGTCCATGGATCCGGCCACCAGCGAGCTCTATCACGACGGCCAGTACGAGTTCAGAAAGTCGGGCCAGCCGACCCGGACGACCGCTGACATGATCGCGCTGTTCGAACGACTCGTTGACCGCTACCCGCTGGTGTTCATCGAAGATGGCCTGGCCGAGCACGACTGGAATGGATGGGAGGTGTTGACCCGTCAGCTCGGCTCGCGCGTGCTCCTCGTGGGAGACGACATCTTCGTCACCAATCCCGCCATCATTCGGGAAGGCATTGCCCGGAGAGTCGGGAACGCCACGCTCATCAAGCTCAATCAGATCGGCACCGTCACGGAAACGCTCGAGGCGATTCAGGTGTCCCATGCCGCAGGGTACCGAACCGTGATTTCGCATCGTTCTGGCGAAACCGAGGACACCTTCATCGCCGACCTCGCCGTGGCGACTGGAGCGGCCTACATCAAGACGGGATCGATGGCGCGGTCCGAACGCGTCGCTAAGTACAACCAACTAATGCGCATCGCCAACGAGCTTGGCGACAAGGCCGTATTCGGGGACGCAGCCCGAGCCGCGGCGGCGCGTGCCTAGCCGGCAATGACGCACCCGGGCCAAGCGGGCACGACGCTCGCGGTTGACTCACGATTGGACCGCCTCGCCGCGATCGCCGGTGAGCTCGACGATCGCGATCGGTCCATGCCACTAACACCGAAGCGACGCGAGCATTCGTGCCGCGGATCGACGTCGCGTTGATCGTCGTCGGTCCCGATCCCCCACTCTCGGGGGCTGAACTCGAATTGGTGCGAGACGTCAGCCGGGAAGTCGGCGAACTTGCCGTCGTCCTGAACAAGGCCGACCAGGTATTGCCCGATCAGCTCCGAGAGGTCATCGCGTTCACGCGAGAGACGATTGCAACCGCCATTGACCGGCCGGTGGAACGCTGTTTCTCGGTCAGCGCCCTGGAGCGCCTGACGACGAGAACGGCCACGCGCGAGTGGGCGCCGTTCGAGTCCTACCTGCTCCAACTGTCCCGCACCGCACGCGAGCAGCTGGTGAGCCACGCGGGTGCCCGCACCGTGAAACGGTTGGCCCGGAGAGTGGCGCAAGAGGTCGCGCAGCGGCAGGATGCACTGAGACGGCCGCTCGCTGAGCTCGAAGCGCGTGTCTCGGGCCTGCGAGGTGCGTTGGTCGATCTCGATCGATCGCTAATCGAGCTGCGCTTCCGCTTCGACGCGGCGGAAGCCAACCTCGGTAGTCGCTTCGGGCTTCAGCGCATGCAGTTCATCGGAGATGCGAGTCGGCTGCATGAGCATCTGCACGGCTGGATCGACGCGCAGGTCGCGTCAGGTCACTTGCGTCGAAAGGATGCCTTCGAGGAGGCGAGCCGACTGGCGACACGTGCCGTGGAACAGTGGTTCGATAACCTCGAACCAGAGGCGAGCCGCCTGTATCGCGAGACGACGGATCGGTTCGTCGAGGCGACCAATGATTGCATCCGGCGTGTCGTCGCCGAATCGGCGGACCTCGATGTCGACGAGCTGCCACAGGAGATGGGGTTCCGCTTACGGCGACAGTTCTATTTCACGCACTTGATGCACACGACTGCCGGCACACCAGTCACGTGGCTCATTGACCGTTTCTTGCCGCACCGCGTCCGCAGGACGCACGTCGAGCGGGCCGCAGCGGCGTACCTGACACATCTCCTGGACACCAACAGCCATCGCGTGGAGAACGACTTCAAGGATCGCGCCCGCGAAAGCCGCCGGTGGCTCGAAGCACAGATCCGAGGCCGTCTGAACGGCGCGCTTCGAGCGGCCGAGCGCGCGGCCAAGGTCGCCCTCGACAGGCAACACATGTCAGAGGCGGAGGCCGGCGCCGCGTTACAGCAGTTCGAGGAGCTTCGGGCCGAAGTGCTCGCGCTCAGTCGGTAGAATCGTCGCGGGAGCGGGATGGCGCATTCATGAAGCGGCTGGGCATGATCGGCGGGATTGGACCTGAATCGACCGTCGTGTACTACCGCGCGCTCGTCGCCGCGGGCCGGGAGCGCCTTGGCGGTGCGGCGCCACCGATCCTCATCAACAGCATCGACGTAGGGAAAGTCCTTCGATTGGCCGAGGACGACCCCGTTCCGGGGCTGCGTGACTATCTCCTGTCTGAGGTCGCGGTGCTGGCGCGCGGCGGTGCGTCCATCGGGCTAATCGCGGCGAACACGCCCCACATTGTCTTCGATGAGGTTCGCCAGCGGTCGCCGATTGAGCTGGTGAGCATCGTCGAGGCCGCGAGGGACGAGGCACAAGAGCGCGGCCTGACACGGTTGGCCGTGTTCGGCACGAAGGTCACGATGCAGGGTCGCTTCTACAGGGACGTGTTCCTGCCGTCGGGGATCGATCTCGTAGATCCCGCGGCGGACGAGCAGTCGTTCATTCACGACAAGTATGTCGGCGAACTGCTCGAGAACACGTTTCTTCCGACCACACGTGACCAGCTGCAACGCATTGTGCAAGCGATGAAGGACCGCGACGGCATTGATGGTGTCATCCTGGCAGGCACCGAGCTGCCGTTGCTGCTCACCGGCGACAGCGCGTGTGATCTTCCGCTGCTCGATACGACGCGGATCCATGTGGCAGCGGCAGTGAAGCGTTCGTGGGGCTGATGTGATCGCCCTTACGATGGGCGGACGCGCGATTACGACAAGAGCAGCAGTTTCAGGCCAGCAACCACGAGCACGGCCGCGAGCAACCGGCGGAATGTCGCAACCG
>CAZCEL010000053.1:0-13036 GCA_964497175.1 uncultured Bifidobacteriaceae bacterium | reverse complement strand
GTCCAGAGCCAGACATCGTTGGGAAGCGAGCCGATGCTCGCGACGTTGCCGGCGAGGCCCGACGCGGAGTTCAGCAGGATGAACGCCGCGGATACGCCGCCGCTTTCGCGTGTTCCCGACCAGCGGGTGAACAGCAGCAGCGGGCTCAAGAAGATGCCGCCCCCGGTGCCGGTCAGGCCGGCGAGCAGGCCAATGATTGCGCCGCTCATCATGGCCTTGGCAAGCGGGGGGCTGCCATGATGCGCGGTGTCGTTCTGCCGTCGTGTCTCGAAGAAGAGGCGTGACGCGGCGAAAAGGAGGACCAGGCCGACGGCCTGCTTGTACCACTGGCCAGGTAATTGGACCGCACCGCCGACGAACGCGAAGGGAACGGATGTCACCGCGAAGGGCCACAGCAACGGCCACGAAAAATGGCCGGCGCGGGCGAAGCGAGCTGTCGCAATCGCAGCAACGGCCAGATTGAGCACCAGCGCCGCGGGCTTCATGACCGCGGCATCGACTCCGGCCAGTGCCATCACGGCGAGGTAGCCTGAAGCTCCCGCGTGGCCGACCGACGAGTACAGCATGGAAGCTGCGGCCAACCCCGCCAGGAGCCACGGGTTCAGCATCCGGGCGCTCGCGACACGTCGGGCAGGTACACTCCGTTCATGGGACTCGATTTAGTCACTCGCCCCGCACGCGATCAACATGCACGGCCGTGCATCCTCAACGTCGAGGTGCGCACGAAGTCCTGGCTGGAGATCGACGGACGCTTCGCCATCGGCCCGCACGGATTCGAGCTGCTCTCCGCCATTCAGCGGCATCACTCGTTGGCACGCGCGGCCGACGCAGTGGGTTGGTCGTATCGCCACGCGTGGGACTACATCTGCCAGGCTGAGAAGGGGTTCGGCACGTCCTTGGTATCCGTGCGAGCCGGCAAGGGCCCCGCTCGTGGCATGACGCTCTCGCCGTTCGGTCGAGACGTGCTGCGTCTGAGGCGAACGCTCCGAGAGACGTCGCGCTGCATGAGGCTGAAGCGACACGAGAAGCACCATTCCTGAAGTGGCCCCCGAGCTCGCCAAGGTGGCGCGGTACTATTGACCTCGACATGATCGACGTCTCGGGCCTCCAGTTCTCGTACAAGACCGCGGCGATTGCTGCGGTACGCGGACTGGATTTCGCGGTTCGTCGAGATGAGATCTTCGGCTTCCTCGGGCCGAGCGGCGCGGGTAAGTCGACGACGCAGAAGATTCTCGTCGGTCTCCTCGACGGGTATGCGGGACACGTCCGGGTGCTCGGAAAAGAGGTCCGAACCTGGGCACCGGACGACTACGAGCGAATCGGGGTCTCGTTCGAAACCCCCAATCACTTTCTCAAGCTCACGGGAACTGAGAATCTTCACTACTTCGCGGCGTTGTACGCAGGCGCCACGCGCGATCCGGCGGCGCTGCTCGAGGCTGTCGGCCTGGGGGGCGATGGCCACAAGCGCGTCGGTCAGTACTCCAGGGGGATGAAATGCCGGCTGAGTATCGCCCGGAGTCTCCTGTGCAATCCGGAGCTGTTATTCCTGGACGAGCCGACGTCCGGGCTCGACCCGGTCAGCGTCGAGCGGATCGCGACGCTCATTCGGGCCGAGCGACGCGCGGGAAAGACGGTCTTCCTGGCAACCCATGACATGACCACTGCCGATGAGTTGTGCGACCGGGTCGCCTTCATCGTCGACGGACGTATTGCCTGCATCGATTCGCCTCGCACGCTCAAGCAGCGATACGGCGAACGCACGGTGAGGGTGGAATACCAGGAAGGCGACGGCGTGATGCAGGTTGACTTCCCGCTCGACGGCTTGGCCGCCAATGCCGACTTCCACCGCGTCTTACGCGATGGCAACCTGCAAACGATTCATACACGGGAGGCGCGGCTCTCGGACGTGTTCATTCGCGTCACCGGACGCCACCTGACATGAGCCGGTTGACGGCGGCGCTCGCGACGGACGTGCGTTTGCAATGGCGCAACGGTTTCTACGCCGCGACGCTGCTCGTCATGATGGTCTCCACGGTCCTCCTGCGGTGGCTCCCGGCCGACACCGCGCGGCTCATCCTGCCGCTGGCGATCCTGACCAACGTGGTGATGAACACGTTCTACTTCGTCAGCGGGCTGCTGCTCCTGGAGCGCGTGGAAGGCACGCTTGTCGCGCAGCGGGTCACACCGCTGCGACCTGGTGAGTACCTCGCATCCAAGGTCGTCACGCTCACGGTGCTGTCAATGGCCGAAGGTCTCTTCATCGCCGCCGCGGTCTTTGGCATCGGCACGTGGCTGTTGACGATGGCGCTGGGGATCGGCCTCTCCGCGATCCTCTTCTGCCTGGCAGGCGTCGCGGTGGTCGCGCGGTACGACAGCGTCAACGAATTCCTCCTGCCGTCGGTGGTGTATACGTTCCTGCTCACGCTGCCGCTGCTCGGGATTCTGGGGCTGGGATCCGCCGTCTGGTACGTACCCCACCCGACTCAGGCGGCACTTGCGCTGATGCAGATGAACCTTCCGGACACCGCGAGCCGGTGGATCTACTCAGTCGGGTATCCGTCGCTCTGGATTGGCCCAGCCTATGTGTGGAGCCGGCGCGCCCTGCTAAGGATCACGCAGACGTGAACACGTTCTCCGTGTATCGGTCTCTCGGTGCGATTGATGCGCGCAACGTCGCACGCGACTCGATGCTGCGTTGGCTCGTCGTCCTGACGCCCGCCTTCGGGCTTCTCCTGCGCATCGCGCTTCCGCCGATCACGACGGCGCACCGCGAGCGTATCGAGTTCGCTCACAGTGCCTATTACCCTCTCGTGGCGAGCTTCATGCCGCTCGTCGTCGCCGGCATGATCGGCACGGTGGTCGGTTTCCTGCTGCTGGACCAGCGCGACGACCAGACCATCACGGCACTGCTCGTGACGCCGTTGAGCCTCGGTGACTACCTTCAATAGCGCCTGGTGGGACTGATGCTCGCGTCGGTGTTGCTGTCCTCGGTGGCGGTGCCGCTGGCTGGACTGAGCCCGTGGACGCCGCTGCAGTTGGTGATGACGTCTGTCGTAGCCGCACCCCTCGCACCGATCTACGCGCTCTTCCTCGGATCCTTCGCCGCCAACAAGGTTCAGGGATTCGCACTCGCCAAAGTCATCGGCATCGTGTTGGTGCCCTGCATTGTTGCGTACTTCGTGACCTCACCATGGCAGATCGCGTTCGGCCTCGTGCCGCACTATTGGGCGTTGAAGATATTCTGGTTGTTCGACGACGGGGCGGTAGGAGCGGCGATCGTGCACGCTGCGATCGGGCTTGCCTGGCAGGCGGCCGTGATTGCCCTGCTGATGCGACGGTTCGCGCGCGTCGTCAGGCGGTAGGAACGTCGCCGCTCATGGCGTCTCCTGAACTAGCGGACAGGGACGATCGGCGTACGAGCAGAACACGCAACAGTCTCCGGCCTTTGGGCGAAGGCTACGGCCGCATCCGCGGCACTCGTACACGATGACGCAACGGTCGGCCGGCATGACCTCAGACTGTTGATGTCTGCAGGATGGGCAGGTCAGGGTCGCGTCTCGAGTCGTCATGTCGGTTTCGTCGGCCGACCGTTCAGTGTGGCCCGCGCGGTCCCGCTGACGCCAACGAACGGGCTTTCGAGGTTGGGCGGCGCGCTCCCTGTGATTCCCGACGTGGTATGTCATGCGCGCGGTGCAGCCGGTTGAATACCATGCGAGCAGGCTTCGTGCGACCTGCCTCCACGTCGGTCAGGCCGCGCTGGATCCCCTCGATCGCTTCCCGATGATTGAGATCAATGAACGAACGCTTTGACGAGACGGGCATGGCTTCCTGCGCAAGTTTGCCACTAACGATGTACGAGCGGATGTCACCAGCGCGACCGCTTCAGGAACTGTCCCTGAAATTGTCCCTGTGGGCCGCCAAAACGGGGCCTCCGGAGCCAACAGCAGCCAAGTCGCTCGATCGCATGGTCCGTGTTCCGGGGCTTCGCGTGGAGGACTGGAGTCAAGGTTAGCGTGTGGCTGCTTTGCGCTTCTGCATCTCGGGTCTCCGGTCGGCCCAGGACGCGCGCATCCGCTCCGCGACCTGCTGTCGCTTCTTCGCTGTCAGCCGCTGTCTTTCGCCCTTGCGCGCGAGTTTCTTCGACTTCGCCGGTCGGGTCCGCTCCTTCTGTTCGGCGGCGGTGGCGCCGGCAGTGGTGATTGCTGTCGAGCGACTGGTCGGGACCACGCTCGTTGGTGGCTGTGCCAGTGCGGCCGATGGCGCCATGTCGATGCCGAACATGTCGGACAGATCGTCGGCTGCCAGCACTCGCGCGCTGGCCGGCTGCTTACGCGTCTTCGAGAGACCAGTTCCGGCGTTCGCGACCAGATCCTCCTTGTCGACCTTGCGAAGGGCGAAGAGCCACTCCGGCTGATGATCCAAGCGCGCGCCGATCCCGTACAGCACCGCCGCCACGTGCTTGCACATGGACGCCCAGTCCGGACAACTACAGGTGAAGTGGATGTCTTTGGGGGACGGGAACAGCCCGGTCTTCTCGTCACACAGGCGCGCCATGACGCCGTTCGAGAAGCGCCCCTGCAGGAGCTCGATGAGCGAATCGATCGCGCCCGAACAGTCTTGGCAGATGGCGCGCCAACGGGCCGGCGGAACCGGTCCGACCGTGACGTTCACCTCGTACATCGTCGAGCCGCTGACGAGCGCCGTGACCCGGCCCGGCTGGAGCTGGAGATCGACCACCGATCCGTTGCGGACGTAGGTCCGCCCGCGCGGTAACCGGTTGGCGAAGTCGCTGTACCGCTCGAGGTTGTCGCACCAGGCTTCGCCCCAGAACGTCCTGGCGATCGTGCGGCCTTCAATCGCGACCGGCGATAACTTGCGGCCCTTCTTCTGGAGCTTCGCCAGTGCGCGCGCAGCCTGAGCCCGTCGAACGGCGACCGAGACGTAGGGCCTGAAGCCGTCGTAGTCGTAGTAATCCATCCTCACTCCCCGGAGGCGGTGTGAAGATCCAGCGCAACGAGCTTCAACAGCTCGTCGTTGCTCATCTCCGTCAACAGCATGTCGCCGCCGGTTTCGAGCAGATCCTGAGAGAGCTGGCGCTTGGAGTCAATGAGCTGATCGATCCGTTCTTCAACGGTCCCGCGGCAGACGAACTTATGCACCAGGACGTTCTTGATCTGACCAATGCGGAACGCGCGATCGGTCGCCTGGTTCTCGACGGCCGGATTCCACCAGCGATCGAAGTGCACGACGTGTGAGGCGGCCGTGAGGGTGAGCCCGGCACCGCCCGCCTTCAGCGAGATGACGAAAAACGGCACGCGCTCGTCGTCCTGGAACTGCTGCACCAATGACTGCCGCTTACCGACCGCAGTGTCACCATGCAGGACGAGACCCGGACGGCCGAACACGGACTCGAGAAATCGAGCAAGCGGCGTAGTCATCTCGCGGAATTGCGTGAAAACGAGCGCCTTCTCCTGTTTCGCCGCGATGACCTCCGCGATCTCGCGCAACCGGGCCAGCTTGCCGCTGTCGGCCTCGCTCCACGATCCGTCGCCCAACCATTGCGACGGGTGATTGCAGATCTGCTTGAGGCGCATCAACGACGAGAGGACGGCGCCGCGACGTTTCATCCCGTCGGCTCGCTCGAGATCAGTCGCCAGGTCGGCAACCGACTGTTGGTAGAGCGCCGCCTGTTTGCGTGTCAAGTGGCAAAACGCCCTCACCTCGGTCTTGTCCGGCAGATCGGCGATGACCGACTTGTCGGTCTTGAGGCGCCGCAGGATGTACGGACGCACGAGCGCGCGCAGCGGCGCGTACGGATTATGGGGTTGTGACGAGAGGCGTTTGGTGAACGTCGAAAATGCCTTCCCTGATCCCAGCAGGCCTGGGTTGAGAAAATCGAAGATGGACCAGAGATCGCCAAGGCGATTCTCCACCGGTGTGCCGCTGAGCGCGATGCGCGCCTGCGCGTCGATCTGCTTGGCCGCCCGCGTCTGTTTGGCGCCCGGTGTCTTGATCGCTTGCGCTTCGTCCAGAATGGCGAGGCGCCACGGCGTCGCGAGCAGGGCAGGCACGCGCAGCAGTGACCCGTAGCTGGTGATCACGAGGTCGACGCCAGCAATCCGGTCGCGATGGAGCGCTTTCAGTTCCTCGCTAATCATCGCCGAGGGATGCGCGACGATGGCCGTGAGCGTCGGCGCGAAGCGTTCGATCTCGGCGGCCCAATTGGCCAACAGGGACGCTGGCGCAACCAGGAGGCTGGTGCGCCGCGTCGTCTCATGTGTCGGACGCGCTCGCATCACCAGCAACAACGCCAGCACCTGCATCGTCTTGCCAAGCCCCATGTCATCGGCGAGACAGGCACCCAGGCCGAGAGAGGAGAGCAGATGGAGCCATCGCACGCCGGCCTGCTGGTAGGGGCGCAATGTCGCCTTCAGCGCGGCGCCGGGATCCAATTGCGCGAGTTGGGCCGGATCGCGAAGACCGGCGAGCGTCTTCGCCAGCCACGGCCCGGCGACGACGGACGACCAGTCGGGCGCGGTGGCGGCAACGATGTCGCCTGGCACGTGTGCGCCGGCGAGTAGCCGCATGGCCTCCCCGAAGGAGAGGCCGTCCTTCGCTGCGGCGGTCTCCACCGCTCGGAACTCGTCGAGCATTCGGCTGAGTCTTTCGCGATCGACTTCGACCCAGCGTCCGCGAAAGAGGTGAAGGCCGTTCGACGAGGCAAGCAGTTGCTCAATCTCCGTCCGGGTGAGCGGTTCGCCGTCGAGGCTGACGCTCATCTTGAAATCGAGCAGTGCCTCCGTGCCCAGTCCCGACGGCGGTTTGCCCCCGACGGTTGCTGTGACTTGCGGACGTGGCGGGCGATTCGCGCGCCAAGCGGTCGGTACGCGAACGATGACGCCGGCGGCCTCGAGGCGGGGAGTATCGGTCAGCAGTTGAAACGCCTCGGCGGGCGTCCACCGGAGCGGGTGATAGATCTCTCCGCTCTCAACCATCGATTTCAACCACGGACACTCGGCGCTCGCACGCTGGACCGGCACGAGCAATGAAAGCAGGCGCGACTTGTTGGCGGCGCCGGCGTATTCGCTGAGCGCGCGGCCGAGCGGCAGATGCTGCGCCCTGGTCCCGGTCGCCAGCTGGGTGGTATACGTCGCGAGAAATGCGAACGGCGCCTCGTCATCCCGGCGATTCTCGGCAAGGTTGAAATGGACGCGGCCAACCAAGTGCCACGCGGGGTTCTTCTTCTGAAGAAACGCCTGAACGGACACCTTCGATGCGACGAGATCCGATCGAAACGCTGCCGCGATCTCAGTCCAGAGCTGTTGCAAGACGGAGGCGGTGACGTACTCGGCGCCGGTCATCGGCGGCGCCGCGGCTGCGAACGCGGCGAGTTCGGCGGCTGGGGGCGCGGCGACTGATGCGTCGGGCTTCTCGTCATCAGGATGCGCGCAGAGAGCCGCGACGTACTGCGCGGCAAAATCACGCCAGTAACTGAGGTCGGCGGGTAGGACTGTCCCGACTTCGGTGGCGCCGAGCTCGAGCAAGCCGTGACCCGAACCACGGCCGAAGGCGCTCTCGAGCGTGGACGCAAGTCCGCTGGTGAGTCCGCCTGTCTCGCCCGCACGAGTGAAGAGCAGGTGGCCTCGAGGAGTCAGCGCGAGCGCAGGCATGACGAACGGTGAGCTGTAGACTTCCTTGAGTCGTCCAGATGCGTAAGTCGCCTCATCGTGTCACCCAGCGCAGTACGGGACCGCGCAGAAACTCCTCGACAGACACGCCGTCTCACAGTATTGAGTAACTTTACTCAATATGTTGAGTAGTTTGTCAGGGCTGTGGGACGCCGATGCGACAGCGACAGGTTTGGTGAACCCGCGCTTCAGTGACAGGGCGGCGGGAGGTGTGCCAGGATCCTGAAACGGCTGTTACACGGATATGGGCGGCCGGCCCGGTTCACCTCTCTGACCGACACGGCGGCACGCGCCCACGCCGATGGCCGGTACGCCGACTCGAGCGATCGACCGCGCCGACCTCCGGCGCGGTGTCAGCACGCAGAAATGGCTGCTCTTCGTCCACCAGTTGCCCGCCCGCCCCACGAGCCTTCGCGTGCGGACCTGGCGCCGCCTTCAGCAGCTCGGTGCGATCGCGGTGAAACAGGCGGTCTGCGTCCTTCCCGACTCGCCGAACGCACGTGAAGACTTCGAGTGGCTCAAGACCGAAATCGAAGCGTCCGGCGGCCAGGCCAGCGTGTTCGCGGCCGACATGGTGGACACCTGGTCCAACGACGCGCTGGTGGAGCAGTTCCGCAGATCGCGGGAAGCGTCGAGGGCCTCGCACTTCGGAGCTAGGCGATGCCGCCGCAGTTGCCGCGCGCAGCGCTCTGACGTCCCTCAGGCGACGCGACGTTCGTGCAGCGTTCGTCAGAAAGGAGCACGCCCATGCGATTCGCACGTCTTCTCATCGTCGTCATGGCAGCCGGGGCCACGATTCTCGTGCACGGCGCCACGAGAAAGGTCGACTTCTCGGACGACACAGTCGGACGGACGCCGAGGGGGTTCGAGTTCGGTCACACGGCGAACATAGGTGCGCCCGGCACCTGGGTAATCCAGGCCGAAGGGGCCAACAAGTTCCTGGTCCAGATTGATCCCGATTCCACGCGGTCACGCTTCCCGGTGGCGGTGCTCTCGGATGTCAGCGCAGCCGACGTTGATCTGTCGGTCCGATTCAAGCCGGTTTCGGGTCGCGTCGACCAGGCGGCGGGTCTTGTGTGGCGCTACCGCGACCAGGACAACTACTACATCGTTCGCGCGAACGCGCTCGAAGACAATGTCGTGTTGTACAAGGTCGAGAACGGCAAGCGGATCGACCTGCCGGTGAAGGGGGAGGGCCGGACGTACGGCAAGAAGGCCGAGGTCCCATCCCGACGATGGAGCACGCTTCGGATCGTTGCGACCGGGCACCTGTTCGAGGTCCATTTGGACGGCGCCAGGCTGTATGAGGTGGAGGACGCGACGTTCTCCCAGGCTGGAAGAGTCGGCGTGTGGACCAAGGCGGATTCGGTGACACAGTTCGACGATCTCATTGTCGTGACGAGGTGAGCGATGGGTATGCCGGGCCACGGCCTCCTCGTTCGAACCGGGATGATCTTTGTCGTTGTCAGTCTGGCTGCGTGTCGTGCGGCGGAACAGTCCCAAGGCTCCGAACGCACGGTGACGATCTACGTGTCCACCGATCGCGTGTTCTCCGAACCGGTGCTGCGTGAGTTCGAGAAGCGAACCGGTGTTCGGGTCAACACCGTCTACGACACAGAGGAGACGAAATCGACGGGCCTGGCCAATCGTCTCATCGCCGAGAAGGCTCGCCCCCAGGCCGACGTGTTCTGGTCGAACGAGCCAGTTCGTACCCTGGTCCTGAAGCGCCGTGGGGTCCTTGCGCCGTACCGTTCGCCGAGCGCGGACGGTATCCCGGCGGCCCTTGTGGACCATGAAGGATACTGGACCGGGTTCTCGGCACGAATCCGCGTCATCGCCTACAACACGACGCTCGTGAGAACCGACGAGGCGCCGCGCTCGGTGTTCGAGCTCGCGGACCCGAAATGGCGCGGCCAGGTCGCCATGGCCGATCCACGATTCGGATCGACCTCCTTCCATATGGCGGCGCTGTACACCACGGCGGGCGACGAGAAGATGGACGATTTCTTCCGGCGGCTGAAATCCAATCGCGTCCGGGTCGTCGACGGCAACTCGGTTGTCCGGGACCAGGTCGCGCGCGGAGAAGTCAAAGTCGGATTGACTGATACCGACGATGTGAATGTGGCCATAGAGGATGGGCAACCGATCGCGATGGTGCTCCCGGATGCTGACGGGCTGGGCGTTCCTGTGATGCCGAATATGGTCTCGCTGATCGCGAACGGCCCTCATCCAGAGGAGGCTCGACAGCTCATCGACTATCTCCTCTCGGCTGACGTGGAACGCCAGCTCGCGCAGTCCCAGGCGGTGCAGATCCCGCTGCATGCCGGCGTCCCGGGGCCGAAGAATATCCCGGCCATCGGGACGTTCAAGCCGATGACGCTCGATTACGCGAACGCGGCCGCGCGCGTGGAGGACGTCACGGGCCGGCTCGCGGGCATTCTGGGCCTCTGAGACGACGGCACGAGAGACACACCGCTCATGTGGCGATGGCCCTCCAGCCGAACGGTCGTGCTCGCCATCGCTGTCGTGCTGTTCAGCGCGTGCTGTCTTCTGCCGGTCGCCTACCTGTTGACGATCCCGTTCAGCACCCCGCACGCCGCCTACGGCGTCCTGTGGCTCGACGCCCGCCAGCAAGGCCTGCTCTGGAATACCGCGCTCCTCGGTGTGGGAACGGCGCTCTGTGCCAGCGCCATCGGCGCGCCGCTGGGCCTCGCGCTGGCTCGGATTCCCCTTCGCGGCAAGCCGCTCCTGCGACTCGCGCTCGCCGCCCCGGCCCTTCTGCCTCCCTACATCGTCGCGCTCGCGTGGACGTACCTCGGGAGCAGCCGAGGCCTTGTCGCCTCACTGGTGGGGTACGACCTGCCGGGCGAGTGGACATATAGCCTGCCGGCCGCCATTCTGGTGCTGACCCTGGTCTTCTATCCGATTTCGATGCTGGCGACCGAAGTCGCCATGCGCCGAATCGACGTCCGCCTCGAAGAGGCCGCAGTGCTGGTGGCGCCTCCACGACGGGTCCTCGGCCGAATCACGCTGCCACTCGCGGCACCGAGCGTGCTCGCCGCCGCACTCATCATCTTCGTCCTCGCAGCGTCCGAGTTCGGCGTCCCCGGGCTGCTGCGCGTTCGCGTCTACACGACCGAGGTGTTCACGGCCTTCGCGGCGTTGTACGACTTCAGCCGCGCGATGCTTGTGGCTCTGCCGCTGATGGCGCTGTGCCTGATTCTCGCCCTCGTCGCTGTCGCGATTGTCGGCGAGCGATTGGTGACGACGCGTCGGGGTTCCGGAGCGCGCCCGGCGCTCCTCGACCGATGGCGACGACCGGCAGAGGCCGCCGTGATCCTGGCCGTGGTGCTTGCGCTCGGTGTGCCGGTGATCGTCCTGATCCGTGAAGCGCTGGACGCTCAGGCGATGCGCACTCTGGTTGAAGACTCCGGTGGCGCGATTGCGAACAGCCTGTTCCTCGCGACTATCGGGGCAACGGTTGTCGTGGGGTTGGCTGTCTGGCTCGGGTACGCGAGGGCGCGCGCGCGCACCCGCCTGGGACAGGTTGCGGATGTCTTGTTTGTCGTGGTGTTCGCCGTGCCGAGCACGATCGTCGGTGTGGGTCTCATCGGGCTCTGGAACCGGCCTGGTCTCGCGGGAGCGTTGTACGGCACCGACGTCATGTTCATCCTCGGGTATCTCGCGCGGCTGGTCCCGGTGGCGGCTCTGGCCATCGCGGCAATCACGCGCTACGTGCCCGAGTCCCACGAGGAAGCGGCCGCGGTCAGCGGTGCCGGATGGTTCCGAACCATGACACGCATCGTCGCGCCGCAGATCCGGCTCGGCCTCCTGACGGCGTGGGTCATCACGTTTGTTCTGGCTTTTGGGGAGCTCGGTGTCAGCATACTCGTCGCGCCCCCGGGCGAGGCCACGCTGCCAATCCGGATCTATACGATCATCGCGAACACGCCCTCGTCGCATGTCGCGGCCCTGGCACTGCTGCAAACCACGGTCATTCTCGCGCCACTTGCCGTGCTGGCAGCGGCCCTTCAGCTACCGCTCAGGGCTCTTCGACTGCCACGCGGTCCTTCGGCTACCGCTCAGCGCGTCCCGGGCGACGTCGAGGGAGACGAGGCTCCGTGAACCCCGCCGCGATTTCCATCCGCAACGTCTCGAAACGCTTCTCCTCCCATCAGGCCCTCGACGGCGTGACCCTGGATGTCGCGGGGCACGAATCGGTCGTCATCCTGGGGCCGAGCGGCTGCGGAAAGACGACGCTGCTGCGTCTCATCGCGGGCCTCGAGGTACCGGACAGGGGTGAGATCTGGTTGGGAACCGTCCAGGCCGCCAGCCCCGGCCGAAGCCTGCTGCCGCCGTACCGACGTCAGATCGGATTCGTCTTCCAGGATCTGGCGTTGTGGCCGCACCTGACCGTACGCGGGAACCTGCAGTTCGTGCTCGGGGCGGCGCGGCTTGCCAAGGATCAACGGGACTCGCGAGTTCGGGACGCGCTCATGCGTGTTCGCGCGGATGGATTCGCCGACCGGTATCCGCACGAGCTCTCGGGCGGCGAGCAGCAACGGGTGGCCCTCGCCCGCGCGCTGGTCGGCAATCCGCAGTTGTTACTGCTCGATGAACCGCTCTCGAGTCTCGACGCGGAGCTTCGTTCGACCATGCGCAGCGAGCTCGCTCGGCTGCAGCGGACGCTCGCGCTGACCACTGTGTACGTCACTCATGACCCGGACGACGCTGCCACTCTCGCGGACCGGGTTGTTCAGATGCGCGCCGGCCGCATCGTGGCAGTCAACGACATGAAGCGACCGGAGGACCGTGCGTGACGTCACACACCGGCGCCGCTCACGGGCCGGCCGAGAGTGTCGCGGGCCACTGCCGACGCCGGCCGGCCAAACCGCTCGTAGAGCACAGGGACCACAACCATGTTCAGGGCCGTGGAGCTCAGAAGCCCCAACAGGATGACCATCGCCATCGGGGCCTGAATCTCGCTGCCAGGCTCACCGGCCGAGACCGCGATCGGGACCAGGGCCAATCCCGCCGCAAGGGCCGTCATCAGGATGGGTACGAGCCGCTCCCGGGCGCCGCGGACGACCGCGGTGGTGAAATCCGAGATGCCTTCCTGTTCCTGCAGGTGGCGAATGTGCGAGACGAGCATGATCCCGTTCCGGGTCGCGATGCCGAAGAGCGTGACGAACCCGACGATCGACGCCACTGACAGGACACCACCAGCCAGATAGATGCCGGCGACACCACCGATGAGGGCAAGCGGCAGGTTGAGCATGATGAGCAGTCCGTCGCGCGAGAACGTCCAGCGGCGGATCGTCGTGCAGAGCAACGTGAGCGGGCGCGAT
>CAZCEL010000052.1:7453-16284 GCA_964497175.1 uncultured Bifidobacteriaceae bacterium | reverse complement strand
GCGGGGGGCCGCTGGACCCTGGAGGGGTTGTCGGCGCTGCTCGGAGAGCGGCGCGGGCGTGCACCCGGATGGCCGGCGGCGGGCGCTGCGAATCGAGAGTCTGATAAGGAGTGTTATGTTAACTTACCGCTGCGCAGCTCGCGAACGATGGTCTCGAGCGCCTCGATGATCTCGTCGCGTCCGACGCGGGCCTTGACGAAGCTCAGCTTCACCCGGAACTGCCGGGACGCCGGGCGGTACGCGAAGACGTACGCCTTGGGCCGCCCAGGCTTGGGCTTGACCGTAGCCTCGCGGAGCTGCTGCCGCGTGACGCCCCCCTGGGCGGCCATTTTTTCGATCAGCGCGGTCATTTTCTGGACGGTGTCCTGGCGAACCACCTGTAGAAGCAAGGACTTGGAGGAAATGTCGGCCAGCCGACACAGGCTCCGGACCTCGGCCGGCATCGCGTTGAGCGATAGCGATTCAGTGACCGACGTGCGGGACTTGCCCAGCCGCCGCGCCAGATCCTCGTGAGTGTAGCCGCAGCGCTGCGCGAGACCCTGCAGCGCCTCGGCTTCCTCGAACGCCGTCAGGTCCTTGCGCTGCAGGTTCTCGATGAGCGCCAGTTCGATGACCTCTGTGTCGTCAACCTCGCGCACGACCACGGGCAGCTCGTGCAGCCCCGCCCGCACCGCGGCCTGATAGCGGCGCTCGCCGGCGATGATCTGGAAGCGGTCGCCCCGTTGGCGCACGACAAGCGGCTCAATCACGCCCTTCTCGGCAATCGACGCGATGAGCTCCGACAAATCGCCCATCACCTGTCTGGGCTGGTTCGGATTGGGGTCGATCCGGTCGATCGGCGCCATCCGCCCCACCGGCGTCCCCGCCGAGGCCGACAGGGCCTCGACATAGTGCTGGTCGTGTCGCATCGACAGCGCTTCGGGCAAGCCTCGTCTAGGCACGATCGATCACCTCCTCGCACAGCCGGTAGTACTCGGTTGCCCCCGTCGAGTTGGGCGCAAACGTGAAGATGGACTCCCGGTACGCCGGGCTCTCCTCGAGCCGGACGCTCTTGGTAATGACAGTCCGGAACACTTTCCCACCGAACACCTTCTGAATCTGCGCGCGGATGTCCCGGGCCAGCGCCGTCCGCTTGTCGTGCATCGTAATCACCACGCCCAGAATCCGCAGCGCCGGGTTGGGTCGCGCGCGCACTTTCTCGATGGTCTCGAGCAAGTCGTCGGTCCCCTCGAGCGCGAAATACGACGATTGAATCGGAATCAACAGATGCGTGGCGGCCACCAGGGCGTTGACCGTCAGCAGCCCGAGCGTCGGCGGGCAGTCGATGACCACGTGAGGATAGCTGCGGCGAACGGGCTCGATCTTGTCCTTGAGCCGAAAATGGGCATCCAGCTCCCCGACGAGCTTCGCCTCGAGCTTGGCCAGCGCAATCCGCGACGGCGCCACCCACAGGTTTTCGACCGGCGAGCGCTGGACGACGTCCTCGATCCCGACCGCCTCATCCATGATCGCGTCGTAGACGGTGCGCGTCACCTGCCCGATGTCCAGAAACGACAGCGTGCTGTTGGCCTGCGGATCCAGGTCGATGAGCAGCGTCCGCTGGCCACGCAGGGCCAGCGCCGCGGCCAGATTGATGGCAGTCGTAGTCTTGCCCACACCGCCCTTCTGGTTGGCGATCGCAACGATCACAGCGGCCTGCGGGATTCTAGCGCGAAACAGCGACGCGTGCGCGAGGGAGATCGGTCAGGCGCTTGTCCTACATCTTGTACTTGCCGAGGTCGCTCGGGTCCAGACTCTCGAGCCACTTGTGCAGCCGCTCTTCGTCGGATCGATCGAAGGACGGATCCATGGTCTTGGCGTGGTCGATCACCGAGTCCTCCACGAAGATGGGGGCGCGCGTCCGGAGCGCCAGGGCAATCGCGTCGCTCGGCCGCGCGTCGATGGCCAGTGTGTCGCCGTTCATCGCCAGATAGATGAGCGCGTAAAACGTGTTCTGCTGGAGATCGCACACGACAATCTTCTGCACCGAGGCCTTGAGGTCGTAGATCACATTGCGCAGCAAGTCGTGCGTCATCGGCCGCGGCGTCGAGACGTTCTCGATCTGGAGCGCGATCGCGTTGGCTTCGAAGATCCCGACCCAGATGGGCAATACCCGCTGGCCATCCTTGTCCCGCAGGATCACGATCGGCATGTTGGTGACCGGATCCACCATCAGGCCTTTGATCGACATCTCAATCTGCATGGTTGACACCCCCCGGCTCGGGCCCGTCCATTATGCACCGCCCCCACACGCTGTGCGCACCCGCCCGCTCCACGCGCACCGTCACACACCGCCCGATCCACGCCCGCTGGCCCGGCAGGTTCACCACCACGTTCTCGGACGTGCGCCCTGACAACTCGGTCTCCCGCCGCCGGCTGCCGGCGTCGACCAGCACCTCGACCTCCCGTCCGACCATGAGCCGGTTGAGCCGTTCCTGAATCGACCGCTGCAGTGCCTGAAGCGCGACGATGCGCCGCGTCTTGATCTCCTCGGCTACATCGTCGCCCAGGCGCTGGTCGGCCAGGGTGTTGGGCCTGGGCGAGTACTTGAACGAGAACAGACTCCGATACTGGACCATCTCGACGAGCGACAGCGTCTCCTCGAACTCCGCGTCCGTTTCGCCGGGGAATCCGACGATGATGTCCGTCGAGAGCGCCACTTCCGGCAGCACGGTCCGAATCTGGGCCACCAGGTCCAGGTAGCTTTCGCGCGAGTAGCGGCGTCGCATGCGGGTCAACACCGCCGTGGAGCCCGACTGTACGGGCAGATGCAGGTGCCGGCAGACGCGCGGCAGCCGCACCATCGCGTCGATCAGCCGCGCTGACACGTGCCGGGGATGCGGGCTGGAGAAGCGGATCCGCGCCACCCCGGGCACGTCGTGGACCTCCTCGAGCAGCCCGGCGAAATCGCACGCCTCGTCGTCGGGAGCCCGGTAGTGATTCACGATCTGCCCGAGCAGATGGATCTCGGTGCGTCCTCCCGCGGCCGCTTCGCGCACGTCGGCCAGGATGTCGTGCTTGGGACGCATCCGCTCGTGGCCCCGCGTGTACGGCACCACACAAAAACTGCAGAACTCGTTGCACCCTTCGATGATCGTGACGTAGGCCTTCACCGGATCGCTGCGCCGCGCCACGCCCAGCGGGAACGTCACGTCCTCGTGTGGATCGAGATCGACCAGGCAGGTTCGGGGTCCGGCTTCGACCTCCGGCCCCGCGCGTTCCTGCTGGCGGAACGCGCGGGCCACCAGCATCGGCAGCCGGCGGACCGCCTGCGTACCGAGGACCAGATCGGCCACGCCCCCGGAGCGCTGCAGAATCCGGGCGCCCTCCTGCTGGGCCACGCACCCCGCGACAGCCACCACCGGATCGTGCCCCGTCTCCTGCCGCAAAAGTCGCAGTTCGCCAAGCCTCGTATACAGCTTTTCCTCGGCGCGCTCCCGGACGCTGCACGTGTTCAGCACGACCAGGTCGGCATCCTCCACCTCGTCAGTGGCCTGATAGCCGGCTTGCTCCAGCAGCCCCGCCATCCGCTCCGAGTCATGGACGTTCATCTGGCAGCCCGCCGTCTCGATCAGGAACTTCTTTGCCACAGTGAATCTCTCTGGGGTTCGGATTCTAGCGGCTTCGAGCGCGGTTCCGGGGCGCCCGCCCTCTCCCGCCCCTTTCGCTTTCGCCTTTTGATTTCGATTCGCCTTTCGCCCAGCTCTGGCGTTCCGCCAGCATTTCGCGCGCCGACGCGTCGATGGTACTGGTAACTGCCGCGCCGCCCAGCATACGACCGAGTTCCGCGACCCGTCCATCTTCGTCCAGCCGAGCTATTCGCGTGTGCGTCCGCCCCTGTTCCACCCGCTTGTCGATCTGAATGTGCGTATCGGCGAAGGCGGCGACCTGAGGCAGGTGGGTGATGCACAACACCTGCAAGGTCGACCCGAGCGCGCGCAGCATCCGGCCGACGCTGTCGGCCACGCGGCCGCCGATCCCCGCGTCCACCTCGTCGAACACCAGACCCGGGGCCGCGCCGCCCGGCACGCGATGGGATTGACGATCGCCGCCGAGACGGCCGGTCACCTGCATCGTCTTGATAGCCAGCATGATGCGCGAGAGTTCGCCTCCAGAGACAATCCGCGTGAGTGGGCGGAGATCTTCCCCCGGGTTGGGTGACATGAAGAGCTCCGCCTGATCTATTCCGTCGCTGGACCAGCCAGTTTCGTCGGAGGGAACGGGCGCAAACCGGATATCGAAGCGCGTGCGCGCCATGGCCAGCTCGTCGAGCAGCGACTCCAGGCGACGCGCAAAGGGGGGCGCCGCGCGTTGTCGCGCGAGGCTCAGTGTCCCGGCGGCGCTCAGGTACGCCTCGCGCGCGGACCGCTCCCGGTCACGGAGGGCAGGCAGCAGGTCATCGACGCGATCGAGGCGATCGAGGTCGGCTCGCAGCGATTCACGCCGGGCAATGACCTCCGCCAGGCTCGGACCGTAGCGGCGCTTTAGGCGGTCCAGGAGCGCCAAGCGGGTCTCCACGTCCTGCAGGCGCGCCGGAGACGCGTCGACCAGGTCCGCGTAGCGCTGCAGCAAGGTCGCAAGATCCTGGAGCTGGGACTTGATGCCGTCCCGCATGTCCAGGTGCGGCTGAAACCGCGCATCGATCGACGCCAGATCGGACACGCGCTTCCAGACCGCGCTGAGCGCCGCGAGCGCCGCGTCGTCACGCTCGTACAGCAACCCGTAGGCCTCTCGACACAGACGCTCCAGGCGTTCCGCGTTGACAAGTACCCGCCGAGTGGCAGCGAGCGCCTCGTCCTCGCCGTGGACAAGCGTGGCAGCCTCAAGCTCCCGCAGTTGTTCGGACGCAAGCAACCGACGCGATTCCAGATCGCCCGCGGATCGCTCCGTTGCCGTCAGTTCGTCCCGGGCCGCTCGAAATGCGGCAAACGCTTCGCCGACCGAGGACCGCATGCCGTCGAGTTCCTCCGCAGCGTCGAGCACCTGGAGGTGCGTCGTGGGATCCAGAAGGGTCTGGTGCTCACGCTGGCCGTGCAGTTCGATCAGCCGTGACACCTGGTCCCTGAGTGCGGCCGCCGTGGTCAGGTCGCCGTTGACAAACGCCCGGCTGCGCCCTTGAGCGGTAATCTCCCGTCTGACGATGAGCTCGAGATCGCCCGTCTCGAAGATCGCCTCTACCGCCGCCGATTCCTCTCCACTGCGAACCATGTCGGCCGAGGCACGCCCTCCTAGTAGCAGCCCCACGGCCCCGACTAGAATGGACTTCCCCGCCCCGGTCTCCCCGGTCAGTACGGTGAATCCGGGTCCGAACTCCACCTCGGCCATGTCGATGACCGCCAGGCGCCTGATGCTGAGGAAACGGAGCATCGAAGAGGAAGAACTCCAATCGTAACATAGGTTTGACAGCCATTTTTACGTCGTGATACAGTTCTGCACGACTAGACCGGGGCCCCGCCGCACCTCCGCGGGCCTTTCCCGGCGGCGCTGTCCCAGCGGCGCAGGAGATCATGTCCCGGAGGGCCGTTTGCGCACGCTTGGAAGCCCGGTCCTTGCCCTGCTGGCGCAGGCACAGGCTCTCGGTGTGCCCGAAGCCAGCGGCGTGACGTTTGTCGGACTGCTGGGTGAATCAACCGCGGTCACGCTCGGTGTCTTGGGGATTCTTGGGTTTCTGTCAGTCGCCTCATGGAGCATCATCCTCTTCAAGATTTGGATTTTCGGTCGATCTGAACGCCAGACGAGGCGGTTTCTCGAGGTCTTTCGGCGCAGCAGCAAGTTCTCCGAGGTCCAGGCCGTCTGCTCGTCGCTGGCGGCCAGCCCTCTGGTTGGGCTCTTCCAGTCCGGCTATGCCGAGCTCACCGCCCAGCTGCGGCAGCCCTCCGGCGACGCAGAGGCTTCGGTCACCAATACACGGACGGCTGCCGGCCGACCTACTCTCAAGAGCTTGAACGCGGTCGACCGCGCCCTGATGCGTGCGGCGGCGGTCGAGGTGACCAAACTCGAAAGGCGCATTCCATTTCTGGCCACGACGGCAAGCGTCTCACCCTTCGTCGGCCTGTTTGGAACGGTCTGGGGCATCATGGCCGCGTTCCTGAATATCAGCCAGCTCGGGTCGACGAATTTGAGCGTGGTGGCCCCCGGGATCGCCGAGGCGCTCGTGGCGACGGCTGCTGGCTTGGCCGCGGCGATTCCGGCGGTCGTAGCCTACAACCACCTGTCGAACCGTGTGAAACTGTTTGCAGCCGAGATGGACGATTTCTCGATGGAGTTCCTCAATATCGCGGAGAGGAATTTCACGTAATCTGAACTTGCGACACGCACATGCCGAAGCTTCACTTGCCGGCGGCGGCGGCACCTGCCCACGGGCGTGGCCGCCGCGTCTCCAGCACGCTTGCAGAGATCAACGTCGTGCCGCTCATCGACGTGATGCTGGTCTTGCTCATCATCTTCATGATCACCGCTCCGATGATTCAGCGCGGGATTGACGTGAACCTCCCTGTTGCGCGCCGGGCCAGCACCGTCGAAGGGCAGCGGTTGTTTGTTACCATTCCCTCGACATTTCGCCGTGACGGGCTGGTGTATCTGGGCGAGGAGGCGGTTCGCGCCGACGTGCTTCAGGAGCGGGTTCGCCAGCGGATGCAGGCGGACGCGGAGAAGCAGGTCTACCTGCGTGGCGACGGTGCGGTTCAGTTGCAGGAACTCATGACGATCATCGACCGTTTGAAGGAGGCGGGTGTCACCAGCGTCGGCATCGTCACCAAGGCTCCCGGGGAGCGGTGATGGACGTCACCGATGTGCTGCGCGGTCGGATGCAGGAGCCTGGTGGACTCCAGTGGATGGCCGTCGCGTCGGCTGTTGCGCACGCGGCTGCTCTGGCGTCGGTCATTCTGGCGCCCTCTGGCTGGCTGGCGATCGGAGCGCGGGAGCCCCGAACCGTGATAACGATCACGCTGGGCGGGGGAAGCGGAGGACCCGCCAATGGCGGGTTGACGGCCATTGGCGGGCGGGCAGTTCAGACCGAAGCCCCGCCGGAAGCCCTCAAGCGTCCCGAGCCCGTGCGGCCGCCGGCCGCGAAGACGCCTGCGATGACGGTGCCCGTTCAAGGACGAGCGCCACTGAAGGCTTCCTCGGCGGCCGCGGTCAAGCAGGCGCCCGAGGCCGCGAGAGGACGCACGCCGACGCGGGGCAGCGAGGTCGTCTCGGGCTCGGCGCTGGTGGAGACTCTCGCTCGCGGGCAGGGGTTCGGGCTGTCGACCAGCGGCGGGTCCGGCTCCGGCTCCCGTCTGGATGTCGCAGACTTCTGCTGTCCTGACTATCTCGTGCTGATGGTCGAGAAGATCCGTGCGAACTGGAAATCCCAGGCCGAGGTGCCGGCCGAAGCGGTCGTCAAGTACACGATTCAGCGCGACGGAACCATCACGAGCAGCGAGTTGGAAAAATCGAGTGGATATACCGCGCTCGACATCAGCGCGCTGAGGGCGGTTGCAAGCACACGACAGCTTCCGCCACTTCCGGCGCCCTTTCCCAATCCCACGCTGACCGTGCACCTCAACTTCCAGTACACACGATGAAGAGGCCACTGCTGCCGTCGCTGAGAGCGCCGCACGCGCAATGTGGGACTCGGCGACCGGGTGTCGAGCGGCTTGGTGCAGCCGTCGCCGTGGCGGCCGTGATGGGTATGTTGGCGCTCGCGACCCCGCAGCCCCCATTACCGGCCCAGGCGCAGTCGGCGCAACAGCCGAGCGAGGTCAGCACGACGATCAGCAGCGACCAGCCGGGATTGCCGCCACGCTTTGCCGTGCCCGACTTCATTGCGCTCTCCAAGGACGCCGAGACGCTCGACGCCGCCAAGACGATCGGGCAGGTGCTCTGGGAGGACCTGAACTTCGAGCGGGAGTTCGCGCTGATTCCCCGCGACGTCGTGGCGACGGTTCCTGCGGCCACCTCGATGCTGGATGTACCGTTCGACCGGTGGCGCGAACTCAGCGCGGACGGCGTCATCGTCGGAACGGTCCAGAAGGTCGGAACAGGTGTCCATGTCGAAGTGCGGCTGTTCAACGTCCGGTCCCGGCAGGCGGCGTTCGCCAAGGCGTACGACGGCTCGGTCGCCAGTAAGCGCCTGTACGCGCACACGGTAGCCGACGAGATTCATCAGCAGCAGCGTGCGCTGCGCGGCGTGGCGAGAACACGGCTCACGTTCAACTCGGACCGGGACGGAGAACGCCTCGGCGGCACGGTCGAAAGCCGCGGGGTGAAGGAGATCTACATCGCCGACTACGACGGCGAGAACCAGCGGCGCGTCACGACGCTGCGATCGCTGAACCTGCACTCTACGTGGTCGCCGGACGGCCGCTCGCTGGCCTACACGACGTACCGCCGGGGTCTGCCGAACATTTTTGTGTCGAACATCTACGAGGGCACGTTCGTGGAGCTGACGTCGAACCAGGGACAGAACGTCACTCCCGCCTGGTCACCCGATGGGACGCGGGTCGCCTTCGCCTCCACGAGGGATGGCAATTTCGAGATCTACGTGGCAAACCGCGACGGGTCGGCCGTGCGTCGACTGACGACCCATCCGGGCGCCGACATCACGCCGACCTGGTCGCCGACCGGAACGCAGATCGCCTTTACCTCCGACCGGACGGGTCCGCCCCAGATCTATGTGATTGGGAGCGACGGCCTCGGCCTGCGGCAGGTCACGCGCGAATCGTATGCGGACCGGCCGACGTGGTCCCCGGCCCCGTACAACGAGATCGCGTTCGCGGCGCGGACGGGTCCCGGCTTCGATATCCGAG
>CAZCEL010000052.1:0-7443 GCA_964497175.1 uncultured Bifidobacteriaceae bacterium | reverse complement strand
GGTCAGGCAGCTGACCTCCGGCGAGGGGTCGAACGAGAGTCCTGCGTTCGCCCCGAATGGCCGCCATCTGGCTTTCGCATCGACGCGCGCCGGCAAGAACCAGATCTTCACGATTGCGCGCGACGGCAGGGATCTGCGGCAGATCACGAGAAGCGGCAACAACTATCAGCCCGACTGGTCGAAGTAGGCCCGGGTCGGCACGGAGTACGACGATGACACGATACGCGGCGACTGGAGCCGTGCCGGCGCTCCTGCTGGCAATCACGATGGCAGCGTGCGGAGGCAAGACGCCGCCCGTCGCCCGCCCCGCTCCCCCGCCTCCGCCGCCGGCTCCGCCGGCCGCGGCGAGCGCGCCTCGTCCTCCCACGCCTCCCGAGCCGGTCGCCGAACCGGTCATCGTTCCACCGGAGCAGATCCGCGACGCCGCGCTGTCGTCCCCCTCACTCGACGAACTCAACCGCAGCTCGCCGCTCAAACCCGTGTTCTTCGAGCTCGACAGCAGCGAGCTCAGCGGCGAGGCCCAAACGGTGCTCGGCGCCAACACCGCCGTTCTAAAGCAGAATCGGAGCTGGATGGTGACAATCGAAGGACACTGCGACGAACGCGGGACAGCCGAGTACAATCTGGCGTTGGGTGAGCGCCGCGCCATCGCGGCGCGGGCCTATCTGGTGTCGCTCGGTATCGCGGCAGACCGACTGCGCATCGTGAGCTACGGCAAGGAGTTTCCATTCGATCCTGGGCATGACGAAGCCGCGTTCGCCAAGAACCGGCGCGCGCATTTCGTGATCACGGGGAGGTAGGCGAGCCCTAGCCGGGTTCGCGTGTGCTGCCATGACGAAGAGAATTTCAACGGCGCTGCTCGTCATCCCAATCGCCCTTGCTCTTGCCGGCCGCCCGGCGGCCGCCGACAAGGAACAGCGGCAGATGATGGCCGATCTCCGCATCCTGCAGGAGCAGTCGCAGCAGCTGCAGAACCTGCTGCAGAGCACGCTCGCTCTGTTGAACGAGTCCGTGAAGGCGCTCAATGCCCGGCTGGATGGCCAGGCGGATTCGACGCGCAAGGCATTCGCCGATCAGCGGCTGATCATCGACGTCGTAACGAGGGATCTGCAGGCCATCCGCGAGAAGGTGGACGACAACAATGTCAGAGTCGGTCAGCTCACGTCAGAGCTCGAGGCATTGCGGCAGTCTGTCACGGCGCTCAGTGTCCCACGACCTCCCGTGTACGAACCGGACCCCTTCCAGGTCAGTGCAACCCCGCCTGATCCGCCGCCGACAACTCCGCCCACGGCGGCGACGCTCGGGCAGTCTCCGATGAAGCTGTTCGAAAGCGCCCGCGCTGACTATTACGCAGGGCAGTACGACATTGCCATCCTGGGATTCGAGTCCTATATCAAGTCGTTTCCCCAGTCGCCCCAGGCCGGCGAGGCCCAGCTGCTGATGGGCAACTCGTATCTGAACGCCGGAAAGTACGAAAAGGCCATCGACGCCTATGACCTGGCGATCAGGATCTATGCCTCGTCGCCGTCAGTGCCTGACGCGTGGTACTACAAGGGCGTTGCACAGAAAGATCTCAAACAGTACGACGAAGCGCGGACCTCCTGGGAATACGTGGTAAAGAACTACCAGGGCAGCACGGCAGCCGTGCAATCGCAGCAGCAGCTGCAGCAGCTGCGGCAGCAGAAGCCCTGACTCGTGCTTTTTTCTGAGGGCTACTTCGATGGGGAGCGTCAACAAGGTGATTCTCGTCGGCAATCTCGGCCGGGACGCCGAACTGCGGTACACCCCGGGGGGCGCTGCCGTCGCAAAGTTCAGCATTGCCACCACCGAGGTGTGGAACGACAAGTCGGGCCAGCGCCAGGAGCGCACGGAATGGCACAACATCGACCTGTGGGGCAAGCAGGCCGAGTCGCTGTCGGAATACCTCGTCAAGGGGAAGCAGGTCTACGTAGAAGGCCGGCTTCAAACCGACGAGTACACCGACAAGGAAGGCGCAAAGCGCAAGAGCACGAAAGTCCGTTGTGACAGGGTTGTCTTGCTCGGCGGCGGCGGTCGCGCCAGCTCGCCGGACCGTGCGGCCGGCGAAGCGACCCACGCCCACCCTGCCGCGCCCGAGGGATCTGAACCACTGACCGAGGACGATATCCCCTTCTGAGCGTCGCGCGTCTACCCGGTTGTGCCCTGGCGGCCGTACCGGTCTGCCAGTCTCACCACGTCATCGAGTTCAGGCGTTGACACCTCGAAGATGTCGCTGTCCTCGATGGCTGTCATCCGATGAACCGTTCCGGGCGCGATGTGCACGCGCTCGCCAGGCTGCAGCTCGCGGGCTACGAGGTCGCCGTCCTGCTGGATCTCGAACAACAGCCGGCCCGAGTGCAGGTAGATCGTTTCGTCCTTGACGTTGTGGTACTGGAGGCTCAGGGCGTGGCCCGCGTTCACGTGGATCAGCTTTCCGACGTACCGATCGGTACGCGCCCAGTGCAGCTCGTAGCCCCAGGGTTTCTCGACGCGCGGAATCTCGATGTCCATGGTCATCTTTCCTGAGGCCGACCGAGCGCGGCCAGCAGCTCACGCTCGATCTCGACCACCGTCGGCAGCCGGAGAATCCGACGCGCCAGCGCCCGCAACTCATCACGACGCACCTCGGCCAGCGCCTGCTTGGCCATGCCGATGGCCGCTGGGGTCATGCTGAACTCGGTCAGTCCCAGTCCGACGAGCAGCGTGAGAAGAGCCGGGTCCGAGGCCATTTCCCCACAGAGGGACACCGGGATCCCCCGGCGTGCCGCAGCGCGTCGCATCATGATGATGACGCGGAGGATCGACGGGTGCAGCGGCTCGTACAGGTGCGACACCCGCTCGTCCCCCCGGTCCACCGCCAGACAGTACTGAATCAGATCGTTGGTACCGATGGTGAAGAAGTCGACCTCACGCGCCAGGAGGTCGGCCGTATACGCTGCGGCGGGAATCTCGAGCATCACACCGACCGGCACCGGCGGCACCTCGTCGCCGCGCGCGACGAGCCCGGCGGCTTCGTGGGCGACCAGACGCCTCGCCTCCCGAAGCTGCGCGACGCCCGAAACGAACGGGAACAGGATACGCAGAGATCCATGTCGGGCCGCTCGCAGCAGCGCGCGCAGCTGCGTCGCGAACAACTCGGGCCGCGCCAGGCTCAAGCGCAAGCCGCGAAGCCCCTGGCGCCCGCTGTGCTCAGTCTGCCCCCAGCCGGGACCCTGGGGAAAGCCGGCTCGTACAGCCAGCTGGTCTTCGTCGACGTCAAAAGTGCGAACCGTCACATGTCCAGGCGCCATGCCTTCGAGCAGCTGACGGTACACCTCGTACTGTTCGTCTTCGGTCGGTGTCGACCGGCGGTCGGCGAGCAGAAACTCTGAGCGGTACAGACCGATGCCCTCGGCTCCGGCGTCTCTGGCGGCCCGGAGATCCTCAGGAAACTCGATGTTCGCGTCCAGGCGGATCCGGAGGCCATCGGCAGTGGCCGCCGGACGCCGGCGCTCCGCATCGCTCTGGACGACGGACCTCGCCCCGCGCTCGACGCGCGTCGCGCGGGCCAACACATCGGGCTCAGGATCGATGACGAGCTCTCCCGCTGACCCATCGATCACAACGAGTTGACCGGGCAATACGATCCGGCTGGCCTCGTGCAGCCCGACGATCGAGGGCACGTCGAGCGACCGTGCCAGGATCGCAGTGTGGTACGTGCGGCTGCCGGCGTCAGTCGCAAAGCCCCGGACCTTGCTCCAGTCGACAAGCGCAGCCAGCGACGGGGTGATGTCATCGGCCATCAGAATGGAGGACTCGTCGACCTCGCTGAGCAGATCACGGGGTGCGCCCGATGGCCGCAGGTTCATCTTGAGACGGCCGACGAGGTCGGCCACATCGCCCTTGCGTTCTCGAAGGTATGGATCGGCCACCCCGTCGAATACGGTGCTGAACTCCTCGAAGACCTGCTGGACGGCCCATTCGGCATTGAGCAGCCGCTCCCGGACCAGCGCCTGAGCGCGTGGCACCAGCATCGCGTCGTCGAGCATCAGCAACTGTGCGTCAAAGAGCGACGCGAGCTCGGGACCGCGCTTTGCCTCGACTGTGGCCCGAATGTCGAGGAGCTGGTCGCGCGAGCGCTGTCGGCTCACGTCGAGGCGGACGAGCTCCTGGTCCAGGCGTGCGGGGGGAATCCGGTAGCGCAGCACCTGTGCCCGCTGGTTGACTATGACGGCGCGTCCCGAGGCCACGCCCGGCGTCACGCCGATTCCGGTCAGGCGCTGCACGGACCCTCGCCGAAGCCGGTCTCCACCAGGGCGACCAGCGCATCCACGGCGGCACGCTCGTCGCCGCCCTCCGCCGTGATCGTCACCGTCGTCCCGCGGGCCGCCGCCAGCAGCAGAATGCCCATGATGCTCTTGCCGTCGAACTCGCGCGCGTCCCGGCGCACCCGGACACTCGACTTGAAGCTCGCGGCGAGGTGGACGAACCTCGCCGCGGCGCGCGCGTGCATGCCCAGCTGATTGACAATGATCGCGGAGCGGGCGGTCATGGATGCGAGGCGGGATCGCCTTTCAGCAGGTCCGAGGCCACCCAGATGGCGCTGCGGCCCTGATCCCGCATTTCGCGCGCCACGGCTAGCAGGTCCGTCGAACGGCTCAGGGACGCCAGCTTGAGCAGCATCGGAAGGTTGACGCCCGTAATCACCTCGACCCGGTTGGCCTCGAGAAACGTCATGCCCAGGTTCGACGGCGTGCCGCCGAACATGTCGGTGAGCAGCAGCACACCGGCGTCGCCCCGCACTCGCTCGATGGCCTGGGCAATATCGTCGCGGGCGTCGTTCACGTCCTCGTGCCACCCGATCGACACGGCCGCGAACCGCGGAAGATCGCCGACGATCATCTCGGCGGCGTTGACCAGCTCGGTCGCCAGCTGTCCGTGCGTGACGACGACGACTCCAATCATCGGACGGTCCTGCCCTCCGCGCGCATGCGCCGGGCCCGCCTCCGGCTACCCATGCGCGATGTCCCGATGCCGCACGCGGATCCTCGCGCCGCCGACCCCTGCCAGGGCTCGTCCCAGGCGCTCAGCGATCATGACCGACCGATGGCGTCCACCCGTGCAGCCCACCGCAACTGTAAGATAGCTCTTCCCCTCGTCCACGTATCGTGGAAGCACGAACTGCAGGTAGTCCTCGAGTCGCTCGATGAATTCGCGCGACGAGCCGTCGCGTTCCACGAACCGCATCACGGCGCGGTCCCGTCCGGTGCGCTGCTTGAGCGACGGGACAAAGTGGGGGTTGGGCAGGCAACGCGCGTCGAAGACGAGATCGGCATCGACGGGCAGACCGAACTTGTACCCGAAGCTCAGCACCGTCACCACCAGCCTGGTGGGCGCGCGGTCTCTGGATATCGCCATGAAGAACTGGCGCAGCTCGTGCACCGTCATGTCGGAGGTGTCGATCGTTTCGTCGGCAATGGCCCGAATGGGCGACAGCCGCGTCCGCTCCTCCAGAATCCCCTCCCTCGCCGATCGCCGCGGGGCCAGCGGGTGGGGCCGCCGCGTTTCGCTGAACCGCCGCAGGAGCACGGCGTCACTCGCGTCGAGGAAGATCAGCACCGGATTGAGGCCACGCATCCGCCGGAGCTGTCCGAACACGCGCGGAAACTGCGATAGAAAGGAGCCTTCTCGCACGTCCACGACGATGGCCACCTTCTCGATCTCGCCTTCGCCGACGGCGATCTTCGCGAGCGTGGGAATCAATGTCGTGGGCAGGTTGTCGACGCAGAAGTACCCGAGATCCTCGAGGGCCCGCATCGCATGGGTCTTGCCGGAACCCGAGAGGCCGGTCAGCACGATGAACGGGGGGGACTTTCGGCGTCGGCGTGCCCTCAACGTACCACGCCTCCAGCGTCGAGATCTTCGTCGTCGGACCCCGAGCCGGCCTCCTGCAGTGTGCGCTCCAGCCTGGCGGCGAGCTCCCGGGCCGTATGGTGCCCTCGCACACGCAGCAGCTGGTTGCGAGCCGCGACCTCGATCAGAATGGCGATGTTGCGGCCAGGGGCCACCGGCATCCGGATGAGCGGGATCCGAAGCCCGAGCACTTCATGGTAAGCGTCGTCGAGACCGAGACGCTCGTAATGCCGGCCCTGATCCCAACGCTCGAGCTGGACGACCAGCTCCACCCTCTTGGACGAGCGGGTCGACGCAATCCCGAACAGCTCCTTCACGTTGATGACGCCCAGGCCGCGGAGCTCCATGTGGTGGCGCGTCAGCTCGGGGCACGAGCCGATGAGGATGGTCTCGGCACGGCGCCTGATCTCGACCGCGTCGTCGGCTACGAGGCGGTGGCCGCGCACGATCAGGTCGAGCGCGCACTCACTCTTGCCGATCCCGCTCTCGCCGACGATCAGGATGCCCAGCCCGAGCACGTCGAGCAGCACCCCGTGCAGCACGGTCCGTTCGGCGAGGCTGTCTTCGAGAATCGACCCGATCTTGGCAATGGCGGTTGGTGTGGCCACGACCGTCCGGAGCAGTGGCACGCCGGCGCGCTCGGACTCGGCGACCAGATCGAGAGGCGCGGTGAATCCACCGGTGATGAGCAGGCACGGGAACTCCCGTGTGAGCGCCAGACCGAGTGCGGCGGCTCGCACCGTCGCATCGAGGCTTTCCAGATACCGGATCTCGCTTTCGCCGAAGATGAGCACGCGTCCCGGCTTGAGGAACTCGTGAAACCCCGCCAGGGCGAGGCCCGTCTTCTGCACGTGCGGACTGGTGATCACGCGGTCGAGGCCGGCGGCGCCCGCCAGCAGGTCGACCGGAAGACCGGACGACTCCGGGCGGCTGCCCAGAAGCGACCGGACGGTGACGCCTGGAACTGCTGACATCTGCAAGCTGCTGCCAGTCCGCTTTCGGCCCTGCGGACGACTGACGGCGGTGTCTAGGGTTCGGTTTCGACCAGCGTCAATTCGCCGCTTCCGGTCCGGTACAGCACGGCAATCTCCGAGGTTTCCGTGTCGCGAAACACGACCGGGCCGCCGCCCTGGGCGTCCACTTCGCGCGCCGCGTCCTCGATGGACAGCGCTTTGAGCGTCTGACGCGATGTCCTGAGAATGCGGGGCATGCGGGGGCGCTGGCCACTGGGTCGGCTCGGGCGCGCGGGCTCGGACGAGGGTTCCTCGGGGCGGAAGCCGACCGCCTGCCCGGCCCGTGGGGAGCGGCGTTTCCGTTCCTGCCACTTGCCCTTGACGCGCTGGGCCTGCTGGCCGATCCTGCCGACGGCCTGAGTCATCGACGCCTGCCAGCTGGGCGCGTCGCCGACGGCATGGAGAAACTTCTCACCACGCGCGTGCAGTGTGACCTCGGCGCGCCGCACGTGTTTTTCTCGCACGAGAACGACCTGCGCCGACACGGCGCTGTCGTTGAGGATCCGATCGAGTCGTGCGA
>CAZCEL010000051.1:0-16530 GCA_964497175.1 uncultured Bifidobacteriaceae bacterium | reverse complement strand
CCGTTGTAGAGCTTGATGGACGTGTCCTTGCTCTTACTGACCACGCCCATGACGCCAGCCGCCACGCTGCCGCCAGCGCCCCGAGCAACCCCACCAGAACCAAGACCGGCGAGCGCGCCCGAAACAGCGGGTTGTCCCCGTCCTCCGGCGCCGCCGCCCGGCGCGCCAGCAGCGGGCTGCATCGGGCTGAGGATGTCGAAATCGTCACCCGTAATCGGATCTTTGTACTTCTTGCGGAGGAAGCGCTGGTCCAGGAGGACGTCGAGATTGGGCGGAATTGTACCCGGGCCCGATCTCCTCTGGAACAGGGCGATTGCGCGAACGTACTGCTGTCCGCGGAAAATGAGCTCGGCTTCCTTCTCGCGGCGGACCATTTGCTTCCAGGTGGGCATGGCGGCGGTCAGCATGATGGCCGCGACGCTCATTCCGACCAGCAGCACCGCCATCGCATAGCCGTGTTGACCACCTAACTTCATGGGAATAAGATATTTACCGGTCTGATGTTACCACGACGCCGCTCAATCGTCCTTTTGTGGTCGGCCGCTGCCGCGATAGCTATCGCGTTTGTCGCGTGCGAGAGGGTGGGCCTGCTGGCTCCCACCGGCTCCACGATCACTTTGACGGCGCCGACCAATGTGCTGTCGGTGAATGGCAGCGTGGACATCATGGCGCAAGTGCTCGAAGCCGCGGGCACACCACCGCATAGTGGCACGCACGTACTTTTTACGGCAACTCTCGGGCGCGTCGAGCCCACCGAGGCCGAGACCGACGTCAACGGGCGCGTGGTCGTCAAGTTCCTCGCCGGCGCGGCCAACGGCACGGCCACGATAACGGCATCGTCTGGTGGCGCGACCACCGGAACGACGGGAGCACTGAGAATTGCGGTTGGCACAGCGGCGGTCGGCCGCGTGTCGCTGACCGCAAATCCCAGCACGATTCCATCCAACGGAGGCTCGTCGACGATCACCGCGAACGTCGTCGATGTCAACGGCAACGCCCTGGTCGGCGTTCCGGTCACGTTCTCGACCTCGGCGGGCGCGCTGTCGGCATCGGTCGTCAACACGGACGCCGGCGGCGTTGCGTCGACCGCCCTGACGACGTCGACCCAGGCGACCGTGACCGCCACGGTCGGCGTTCAGTCCCCGAGCGGAGGCAACGGAAACGGCGACGGTGGAAACGGTGGTGGCAACGGCGGTTCGACGTCTACCCAGGCATCGGCCACCGTCACGGTCAACGTCAATCCCGTGCCGACCGTTTCCATCACACCCCCCTCGGGAACCATCGTCGCCAATCAGCCGGTGACGTTCACGCTGAGCATTTCGCCCGGCGCCAACAGCACTGCCCAGATTCGTGAGGTCACCATCGATTTCGGGGATGGCAGCCGGGTCGTCAATCTCGGCGCGAGCACCGGTTCGAATCTTTCGGTCCAGCACAGGTTTGACGAGGACGGGACGTTCACCGTGAGAGTCACCGTGGTCGATACGCTCGGCGGCGTGACGACGGCCGCCACCACGGTCGTCGTGCAGCCGGAGCCGCCCTTGAGCGTTCTCCTGAACGCGTCGCAGACCTCCTCGGGTGGAACCACGTTCTTCACGTTCACGGCCACGGTGATTCCAAGCACCACAACTGTCCAGAGTTTCCTGTGGAATTTCGGCGATGACAGTTCGCCGCAGGTGACGACCGGTCCGCAGGTGACCCACAGCTACCCGACCGGATCGGGCGCCAAGACGGTGACCGTTACTGTCACGACGACCACGGGCCGCACCGCCTCCACGTCGATCATCGTCAACCCGTAAGGGACACCTCGGCCCAGCGAGACACCTCCCCATCCGAGCCGGCCACGCCACCACGGGCGACTTGCGGCCGTCTGTCGATTGAGTGTTCGTGGTCGTGACCGAGAATAGGGGCACGCCGTGCGGCGCGCCTCTACCAGTTCGAGTAACGACTGCCGTCGATCGCGACGCCGTCCGATCCGCTCTTGACGTCGTACACGCCCGGAGTCGTGGGGTTGTTCGGATCGAGCTCGGCGGGGATAGCCTGCCACGAGGTGGACGATCGCGTGAACGGATCCTCGGGCAATGCCCTCAGGTACCCGCTCGTGACGAGATCGTCGAGGGTCGCCGGGTACTGGTTCTTGTCCGCGTAGTACTGATCGATCGCATCCCGCATCTTGAAGAGATCGTCGCGCAGAACAGACTCGCGCGCATACACGACACTCTGGCGGTACTGCGCCAGGCCCAGTGTCGCGAGGATGACGATGAGCGACATCACCACCATCAATTCGATCATGGTGAAGCCGACGGCGCCACCAACGCGCAACATCCCTCGCTCGCCGCGTGCCTGGAGCCAGGCACCCGCCGATCTGGTCGCATCGAGTACGCGGTTCCTCAATCAATCCCCCTGAACGGGCTACGCGACCGCCGAATCCTCAAGTTACCGGATCTCACCAATCCCTGTACTTGGTTCCGTCGAGAGCGGTGCCCTCCGATTTCGTGTAGACATCGAATACGTTCTGGCCTCCCCACCTGGCTGCATCCGGCTCGTCCTGGTAGGACCGCAAACCCCAATCCGCGCCGCGCGTCATCGGATCGGCGGGAACGCGTCGCAGGAACTTCAACTTCCGGCCTGACGCGTCGTTCTGCATGGCGACGCCTTCGACGAGCGTCTCCAGGTCCGCGGGATAGCCCTCACTGCCGGCCTTGATTTCCAAGGCGCCGATCTGCCCCAGATCCGCCGCGTCCTTGTACTTGTCGATGGCTGTTCGGATCTCCCGTAAGGCGCGGCGAAGCTCTGCTTCCCGTGCGCGCGTTGCGGTCACCCTGGCCAGCGGGAGCGCGGCCGACGCCAGAATCAGAATCAGAGTCGACACGATGAGCAACTCGATGAAGGTGTAGCCGTGTTCTGCCTTCACCGTACACTCCCCCGCTACTGCTGCACCGTGACGATCACTGGACGGAACTGCAGCCCCATCGGTGTACCCCCCGGGCCGGTTGCCACCCCGCTGACGCTCAGCGTCGCGCTGCCAGGAGCCACCGCCTCGAACAGGACGGCCGCCAGCAGACCCGTGCCCGTCGCGCCGGTCGCATCGGATGATCGGATGATCGTGAGGTCCACTCGCCCGGGGCTGACCTGCTGCGTAAACGTGGCGGTTGTGCCGCCTGAGCGCATGAAGCTGCCCTCGTTGACCGCTCGCACGCGCAGCAGTGCCGGATCGAAGGTCACGGTCAGGGTCACACCCGACAGCCTGCTGGCGTTCGTGATCGAGATGGGCACGGTGTAGGGACCACCGCCGACACGGAAGCTGGCACCGGGCGGCGTGAGGATCACCTGAGCCACACCCACGCCGGCGGTCGGCTGCGGCGGTTCCGGCGCGGCGAGTGCGGGCTGCGGCGGTCTGGCCCCGTCCGGCGCGGGTGCGGCGGCAGGCTGCGCGGGGGCGGGCGTTCCGGGTGCGGCGGGCGGCGTTGTGGGAACGACGACGGTGCCTGGAACCGGGGTCGAACCCGGAGGAGCCGCGAGCGTGGTCCCCGGCGGAGCCGAGGGCTGCCCCGTCGGAACCGCGCCCGGCGCCGTCGCCGGTGGACGGGGCGCTGAAGCGCCTGGCGTAGGCGTGCCCGCCGCGTCGGGCGCTGGCGGCGGCGCGTCCGGGGGCGGGGCCGCGATGAGGGGCGGCGGTCCGCTGATGCCCAGGGTGCCCTGCGATCCGATGAAGATGGGCTTCAGATCGGCTTCGGTAATCTCCGGCGCGCGCAGGATGCGCGGCGTCAGCAGCATGACGATGTCAGTCTGCCCGACGGTCTGATCGTTGTTGGAAAAGAGCTGCTTGAGGATCGGTACGCGGATCGCTCCCGGGAATCCATTGAGAGACTTGCGCTCGTCCTCCCGCAGCAGCCCCGCGAGGAGGTTCGACTCGCCGTCTCGCAGCCTGAGCCGCGTGCCCACCTTGCGCGACCCGAACGAAGGATAGTTCGTGCCGGCCACGTTCACGTCGCTGCCGCGGGAGCTGCTTTCCACATTGAGGTCGATGATGATGTCGCCCTCGAGCGTGACCCGCACCGGGGTCACGTCGATATTGATCCCGACGGGCTTGAGCTGAAACGAATTGAGCGGGTTGACGCCGACGCCGCCCGTCGCGATCGGCGTGTAGCTCGTCGACACGATCGGGATCTCGTCGCCAAGGTTCAACGTCAGTTTCGTGCCTTCCGTGCCGCGAAGCTGCGGCTTCGCGATGAGCTTGGTCTGTGTGTCGCTCTCGAGAAAACGCACTACCGCGGTTGGCACGGCCAGGTAGAAATCCGACGTCGTGAGCCCTCTGGAGATGGTGTTCAGGTTGAAGGGCGGGGGCGACGCCACGCCGGTCGGCGAAGTCGACCGGCCGGACGTGGTGGTCGTCGGCGTCGTGCCGTTTGTGGTGGTCGTCGCGGTCGTCGACGTGCCGCTCGGCGACACCTCGGGCGAGAAAATCGTCCCCAGGGCGTACTCCGAGAGATTCAGTCCGTACTGCTTGGCCCGCTGGCGGTTGACCTCGAGGATCTCGATGTCGAACATGAGCTCGGCGCGGGGCTTGTCGTTCTGATTGATGATGCGCTCGATGATCTGCACCATCGACAATGTGCCGCGAACCGTGATCGTGTTGGCGGCCTTGTTGAACTGGATGGCCGGCTGCACGGCGAGCGTCGGCAGGCGGATCAGGCTGCTCAGCAGCTGCGTCAGCTCCGTAACGTCGGCATGGGACACGTAGAAGGTCTGCACTACCTGCTCGTCGTACTGCGCGTGCTTCTGCGTGTTGTCGGGAAACACGAGAATCGCTCGTTCGGACTGCACCTTGTACGACAACTGGTTGAGCAGCATCACCTGCTGCAGGGCCTGTTCGAGCGTGACGCCGTCGAGCAAGATCGTCGTGGGCGTGGTCGGCACCTGCGAGTCGTACACGATGTTGATGCCGCTGACGGTACCGAGGGCGTCCAGCACGTCGCGGATGTTGGTGTTGCGGAAGTTGAGCCGAATCGGCTCCCTGGACGCAGGATTGAGCAGGGGCTGGGGCGAGGACGCCCGCACGCGCTCGCGAATCTGCTCGATGGGCGGCCGCGGGCGAGCGGCTTCGACACGCGCACGGATGGCTTGGTCGAGCGACGCCATCTTGGCGAGCGCCTGGCGATTGGTCGGATCGTACTCGCTGGCCTGCCGGTACTCGTCGCGCGCTGCTTCGAGCTGATCCTGGGCCTCGTACTCCTTGGCTCTGTCGAGATGTGCCCGTGACGCGCCGAGCATCGCGCGCTCGAGCGCGATCTTGTAGTTGGGATTGTCCGGCGCCGACTGCACCGCCGCGCGGTAGTACGCGACCGCCTGGTCGAGGTTGCCCTGACGTGTCGCGACATTCCCCTGGTGAAACGCCCGGCCGGCCGCGCAGCCCACGCCGAGGGCCGCCGTCATGACCAGCAGGAGCCGCAGCAGCGATGTCCTCACAGAATCCTCACGTTCCCGACAGCCGAATCGTCTGTCGGCCACGGCCGTCCAGGTATGTCAGCTCGATCGACTCGCTGCCGATCTTGAGGATGCGATAGCGACCCAGCACGATGTCGCCTTCCCCGCCGTGGGCCGGAGGGCCGAGCCCGTCAGTCAGAATGGCCAGCCGCCGGCCCTGCGTCGCGGCTTCGACGATACCAATGAATTTCAGCGGAATCGGCGGCAGCGGCGCGGGCGCTGGCGGTCCTGAAGGGACGGCCGCAGCGCCGGGCCGGGACGAAGCGGCCGGGGCGGCAGGCGCGGCTGCCGGCTTCGACCTGAATCTGAAAAGATTGCGCTCGACGCCGCCGGGCTCCGGACGAGGACTCTGCAGCGCTTCGAGACGTACGTCTGGTGTCGTACGCACGCCGCCGCCGGCCGCATCGTCCCGCCCGGTCGTCCCGGCGGCCGAACGAGTGGCCACCGCGATGCCGGAACGGGGCCACAGGCTGTACGCGCCTCCGGCCAGTGCGACAGCCAGCGCCACGAGCAGAAGCTGCCGCCGGCGCTCAGCTTCCATTCGGCCTCAGGCGGTAATAGGTGGAAAGGTTGAGGGCCAGTGTCTGGGGTTCGTTCGCGGTGCCTTCGGTCAGCGTGACATCGTCAATGATCACGAACTCGGGCGCGCTCTCAAGCTGGTAAATGAACTGGACGATGTTCTCGTAATCGCCCTGCAGGATCATGCGAATGGTCATATGCCCGAGTCGCTCGTCATCACCGACGTCCTCGACTTCGGTCGACCGGGCCTCGTAGCGGACGTTGGTCCGTCGAGCCAGAGCCGGTAGCGTGGCGTATGTCATCCGGCGCGCCGCCACGAGATCCGCGGGGAGCACTTTCTGATAGAAGGCGCTGAGCTCTTCGTCTGCCTGGGCCTTGCCCGTCACCAGCGCGCGGGCCATCTCAACGTCCCTGGTGGCGCCTCGCAGAGCCGCAGCGGCGTCGGAGGCGCGGCTTGCGGCGCCCGCCGATCTGACGCCAAGCGGCCGCACGACGATGACGTACGCCAGCAGGTTCGCGGCGAGTGTCACGACCAGGGGCACGAGGAGCGGGCGCTTCTCGGCAAGGACGCGCCTGAGGGGGGTCACCGACCCTCCCTCCGCGCCTCGGCCGCGCCGACGGCTTGGGAGGCCGATGCGGGCCCGGCGGGATGAGGCACATACACGGTCTGCAGAGTCGACTCCAGCTGGTCTTCATCGTTGACGCGTTCCTGCTGCGAGATCAGCTCGATGAAGGCCCGGGTGTCGTCCAGGTTCTCCATGAACTGGTTGACATCGTCCACGCCTCGAGCCAGGACCGTGATCGTCAGCACGATGCGCCGCTCGCGGTCGATGCTGGGCCGCACGGCCGTGATTCGGACCTCGGGCGGCAGCGTGGCTTCAAAGCGATTGAAGAGTTCCGTCCAGGAGAACGTGCGGCGGTCAATGAGGTCGTTGGCCTCTCGGGCCTGGACCGAGGCTGCTTCGATCTGGCGAGGGTCCACGCTGGCACGCAGCTGGGACGCCGTCCGGCGAAGCTCGGCCGCCTGCTGCTCGTCGCGGGACGCAGCAGACACCAGCTCGGTGTTGCTGCTGGAAAAGGTCAGGATGCGTGACGCGTTGAAGATCGTGGCGGCGACAAGAATCGCCGCGGCGCCGATCAGCGCGGCGTGGACCGTGCGCTCGTTGTAGAAGGGGCGTGTCGCGAGGTTGGTCCGGATCACGCCGCCTCCCTGGCGCCGCGCAGGAGAAGCCCGACAAGCGGGGCGAGCGTATCGAGCAGGGCTGGCGCGGCCCTAATGCGATCTGTGAGAGTGGCCGCGCCTCTCGGATCGACGGCCTCGACTCGCACGGTGAGACGGGCCTCGATGTTCTGCCGCAGCTGCTCGACGTCAGCGGCCTGGCGGGCATCGGCTCCCGCAGCCCCGCACAGGAGGACCTTGGCAAAGCCGGTGCCCTGCAGGCGGTCCTCGTAGTACATCGTCGTCTGATGCACCAGGTCGGCGAGTGTTCCGTCGCCCTCGGCTCCGCCTCGCCGGAAGAACATCAGGTGGCTGCCTCTCACGATCGCAATCGACGTCCAGTCCGACGCAACGTTGACGAGGAGCCAGTCGCCTGAGGGCGCGGTCTCGCACGCGAGGACCGCGTTTATGACGTTGAAGGTCGACAGGTCGACGATGCCCGCATGCGCCCCGGCGGCAGCGCACAGCGACTCGTATTCCTGCACGATGTCGCGCCGGGCCGCCGACACGATGAACTCCTGACCCTCGGCGGAGCACGTGCCCGGCACGTAGCTGACCTGCGCCTCCTCGATGGCAAACGGCGCGGCCTTGCGGATCTGCCAGCGGATGAGCGAATCGACGTCGGCGGCGCGCGACGGCACGTGCTCGAAGCGGACGAGCGACACCTTCGCGACCGGATCCGGCAGGACGAGGCCGATGCGGCGGGGTCGTCCCACCTGGTCCAGCACCCGCCCGACCGCCTGCGCGAGCGCGCCGTGGTCCCGGACATTGAGGGCCGTCAGGGCCGGCGCCAGAACGCCCTCAGGCAGGGGCTCGCTGGCGTGGGCCGTCACCGCGGCGCCGCCGCTGCGGTGCTCGACACAGGCGGCCGACACACGGTCGGCGCGGAGCTCGAGCGCCGCACCCGGAGGCACATCCTCCCGCAGCGACAGCAAGCGTCCGATTGCGCTCATTCGACGAAGGTCACCTTGTTGATTTCGCGCAGCGTCGTCACGCCCTCCATTACGCGCTCGACGGCCGATTCCCGCAGAAAGCGCATCCCGTCGTCGCGCGCGGCCTTCTTGATCTCGGACGTCGGCCGCTTCTCGAGGATCATCTCGCGAATCCGGTCCGTGAGATCGAGCAGCTCGCAGATAGCCGACCGGCCCTTGTATCCGGTGCCGTTGCACTCGATGCAGCCCACACCCTCGTAAAACGTCTGTGAGTGTTCGAGCGAGGGATCCAGCCCGGACTCCTCGAGCAGGGCCCGGGTCACCTTCGCCGGCCGGCGGCAGTGGACGCAGATCATGCGAACCAGCCGCTGAGCGAGCACGCAGTTGAGCGCCGAGACGAACTGGTAGGGCTCGACGCCCATGTTGAGGAACCGCCCGAGCACGTCCAGGACATTGTTCGCATGGACGGTCGTGAAGACCAGATGTCCGGTGAGCGCCGAGTTGATGGCGATCTGCGCCGTCTCGCTATCGCGGATCTCCCCCACCATGATCTTGTCGGGGTCATGCCGGAGGATCGAGCGCAGACCCCGCGCGAAGGTCAGCCCTTTCTTCTCGTTGATCGGGATCTGCGTTACGCCCTTCACCTGGTACTCGACCGGATCCTCGATCGTGATGATCTTGTCCTCGATCGACTTGATCTCCGAAAGCGCGGCGTACAGCGTGGTGGTCTTGCCGCTCCCGGTCGGGCCCGTCACGAGGACCATCCCGTAGGGTTCGGCGATGTACTTGCGAAACCGGCGAAGCTCGGCCTGAGGGAACCCGAGAATGTCGAGCCGCAGCTCGGTGAACTGCTCGCTGATCGACTCCTTGTCCAGGATGCGGATGACGGCGTCCTCTCCGTAGACGCTCGGCATGATGGAGACACGGAAGTCGATGGTCTTGCCCGGCATGCGCAACCGGAAACGCCCGTCCTGCGGAACCCGCTTTTCCGCGATGTCCAGCTCGGCCATGACTTTGATGCGCGAGATGATCGAGCCATGGAACTGTTTGGCAATCGGTCGCATCGCCGGCTGGAGGACCCCGTCGATGCGGTACTTCACGTGGACGGCTTCGTCCTGCGTCTCGATGTGGATGTCGCTGGCCCGCCGCTGGATGGCCGTGTAGATGGTCGAGTCCACCAGCCGGATGACGGGGCTGATGTCGCTTGTCAGCCGTTCGACCGTCAGGCTCTCCTCGCCGTTCTCTTCTTCTTTGAGCAGCTGCAGCTGGAAGCTCTCGGTCGCCTCCTCCAGCACGCGCTGGGAGCTTTCGCTCTTCTTGAGGATGGAGGCGATCGCCGACCGCGGGCCGACGGCCACCTTGATAGGAGTCGAGAGCAGGATCGCCAGCTCGTCGATCATCGGCAGGTCTGTCGGATCGGAGACCACGATCGACAAGGCCTTGCCATCGCGGCGGTACGGCACGAACGCGTAGCGCAGCATCACGTCGGCCGGAATCGACCGGAACAGCTCATGGTCGATCCGAAACGTGTCCATGTCGACGAACTCCAGCCGATACCGTTCTGCGAGACGACGCGCCTGCTCGATCTCGGCCAGCCGCTCGTCGATACCCAGTTCGGGCGGCTCGGTCTGAAAGGGCGTCAGTGCGTCCACCTGCATGGCCTCGCGACTACCCGGCCAGCACGGAGCTGAGCTGCACCAGCGGCATGTAGAGCGCCAGCAGAAGCCCGGCTATGACGATGCCCATCACCACCAGCAGCACGGGCTCCACCATGGTTACGAAGCGCTCCATGTTGGTGGCGATTTCTTCGTCGTAGAAATCCGCCACCGTGTTCAGCATGTCCTGCAACGCGCCCGTGGATTCGCCGACCTCGGCCATCTTGACAGCGACTTCCGGAAACACGCCCCGGGCCTCCAGCGAGGAGGCGAACGAGGCGCCCTCGCGCACGCGTGCGCATACGACGTCCAGTTCGCGTGCGATGAACTGGTTGCCGACCGAGCGCGCCGCAATCCCGAGCGCATGGACGAGTGGAAGGCCCCCGCCGAGCAGCGTCGCCAGCGTTCGGGCCATCTGCGACGTCGCGAACTTTCGCGCGATGTCCCCCAACATCGGCATGCTCAAGAGCGCCCGGTCGAGTCGAGTCTTCTGCCCCGGCTGCCGCACCCAGAGGGCGACGAGCGCCACCGCGGCCAGCAGCGCGATGAGAAGAAACAGGAACTGTCCGCGAACGAATGTCGAGACGGCCACGATCACCTTCGTGATCGCGGGAAGATCGGCCTCGAACGACGCATAAAAATCCGAAAAGGCTGGCACAGTGCTCAAGACGATGACCGACACGAGCACAACCGCCAACGTGACGAGAATCGCCGGATAGATGAGGGCGGAAATCGTCTTCCGCTTCACCGTCGCGACGATCTTCGTGTACTCGACGAATCGGCGAAGCACCACATCGAGACTTCCGCTCCGCTCCCCCGCGACGAGGGATGCCGTGTACACCCTGGGGAACAGATCGCCGTGCGCGGCGAAGGCCTCCGACAGAGCCGCGCCGGCCCGCACGCGTTCGTGCACGTCGTCCAGCACGCCGCGGAAGACCGGCGTCTCCACGCGCCGCCGCAGCAGATCCAGCGACTGCACCAGCGGCATGCCTGCCTTGAGCAGCGTGGCCAGCTCTTGATTGAAAACCAGGAACTCCCGTGTGGCAATCTTGCTTCGCCGCGGGAGCCGTACGGCCAAGGTGCCGACCGCGCCACGGGGACGCAGCGACAAGACGAACAGTCCCTTGTCCTCAAGCTCGTGACGCAGCCTCGCCTCACTATCGGCCGAGTAGGTCCGTTCGACGATCTCGCCGTTGGCCGACGCGAGGCGGCACCAGTACTCCACGCTGCTTTGCTGCTCCTTCCCGCCTGCAACGGATTGCAGGCGTGGACATTATTCCGCTCGCGAAATTATACCAAGGCCTTGGGGCGGCCCTCAGAACGTTAGACCGTGCACTTGGCGGAAAAGCCGGCCGCGTTGCACGGTTCCCGAACTCGACAGTGCCGTTCTGGCTAGCCAGCCAGCAACCGGAGCACGCGCGAAACGTAGGCCTCCGTTTCCGGATAAGGGGGGATGCCGCCGTATCGCTCGACGGCTGCTTCACCAGCGTTGTACGCCGCCAAGGCGAGGGCCAATGGGAATCGCCCCAGAAGGGCCTTGAGGTGTCGGACCCCCGCCTCGATGTTCGAGACTGGATTGTACAGGTCGAAGACGCCGTACTGCCGGGCGGTGGCTGGCAGCACTTGCATCAACCCGACCGCGCCCTTTCGCGACCTGGCCCGCTGCCGGTAGCCGGATTCCACCGCGATTACCGCATGGACGAGCTTGGCGTCCATTCCATGTCGAGCCGAGGCGCTCCTGACCATCGAGTCGAACCGAAGATCCCACATCAGCGCCGGGCCGTCGTCCTGCGCCCCGGTCTCCCGACTCACGTCTTCATCCGCAGTCCTGACAGGCGGATCCGGAACGGGCACCTCGTCTGGCTCGATGCGGACGACAAGATCGCGCTCGCACACGATGTCGCCGCCCCCTCGAAGCGACAGGACCAGCAGGTCGCCCTCGAGATGATGTCCCTTGACCGACAGACTTCGACCCGACGCGAAGTACACCAATTCGGCGCGTGCACCCGTCGGGCCAAGCACCAGTGCTGCAACAAGCGTGGCGCACGCGCGGACTCTACTGCTCACCGCGGATCCACAAACGCGTGAAAGACGCGAACACCAAGCTCTCGTGGATCCTTGCTGCTTCCCCCGCTGACGACCACCGGTACGAACGACTTATCGACACCGATCTGCAGCTCCGCCAGCTCCGAGGTGCCCATCGCTGCAGAGGGCACCTTGATTTTTCTGAGCACACGCTCATCGGGCGCCAGGACAAATGATTCCAGCACCGTTCCACCCATGACGACCTGGACCTGCTGGTCCCCGTGAAGCGCCTTGGTCGGGCTGTCGAGGTCGAGGTACAAGACGGCATCCTTCTTCGGATTCTTGAAGGCCAGGCTGGCTTCCTTCTTTGTCCATTGCCACTCGATGTCCCCGTTCTGACCGGCGACCTCGGCCGGGTGCCACCCCTCCTTGAACACGGTGAACAGGTTGTCGGTCTGTGGCAGCAGGTCCAACTGCGCGACGGTGTAGGCGCGCTGGCCGGCCTCCTGGCCCGCCAGCGCCAGCCGCTCCTCGGTCCGTGGAGAATACAGGCCGATCCGAATCGTGGCCCGGCCGACATAGGGAAACACCGGCACGAAGAGCGTTCGGGTGTACTCGACGGACTGGCCGGGCTTCCACGTTCGCGTCGGCGCCGGTGGATCGTGGTCGTCGTCCCACATTCGCTCATCGTCGGCGTCGAGCACGTGGACGAACACGCGGTAGTCATCAGAGAACACGGCGTCGGCCGCGACGTCGAAGCGATACGTGATTTCAAGGGGGCTGCCGGCGGGCGCCCGGCTGTGGCTGAGCGTGACCACAGGGGTCGCGACCGGCGGCGTCACCTGTTCGGCTCCGCCGCATGCCGCGACCACGGCCAGGCAGCCGAGGGCGAAAACCTGTCGCAAGGTGGTCATCTCGTCCGGTCCTCAACGAATCGGTGGATGGTACCGGATTTTCTGCAGGCGACGCAATCGGGGCGTTCTGTTAAGCTGGCGGAACGACACACGGACCATGCTACAGTGCTCACGCCTCCGGAGGAATCCGGCATGCCGCTAGAAGCGCTCGGGTTAATCGAGACCAGGGGCCTCATCGGATCGATCGAGGCCGCTGACGCAATGGTGAAAGCCGCCAACGTGGTGCTCGTGGGCAAGGAGTACATCGGCGCCGGCTATGTGACGGTGATGGTGCGAGGCGATGTCGGCGCCGTGAAGGCGGCGACCGATGCCGGGGCCGCCGCGGCACGGCGGGTCGGTGAACTGGTGTCCGTGCACGTCATTCCACGGCCGCACAGCGAAGTCGAGCGAATACTGCCGAAGGGTTCGTAGCCGTCGGGGCACACCGCCGCGATCACGTTCGAGTCGCCGCCGCACACCGTGGATAGCGTCTCCCCATCCGATCGTGACCTGGCATCGATCGCCGAGGCTCGGGCGCTCGCCCGGCGGGCGAAGCAGGCTTCGTCCGAGCTGGCCGAATTGAGCCAGGATCGGATCGACGCCATCGTCGATGCGCTAGCGGCAGCCGCCACCGCCCATGCCGAACCGTTTGCGCGTCTGGCCGTCGAGGAAACCGGATACGGCCTCGTCGCGGACAAGGTTCAGAAGAATCTTTTCGCCTCGGGAAAGGTCCATGCCTTCATCCGACCGATGCGCACTGTTGGCATCGTCGCCCGTTTTCCCGAGAAGCGCGTTGTCGAGATCGCGGAGCCGTTCGGCGTTGTGGCCGCAATCGTACCGTCGACCAACCCGACGTCGACAGCCATCTACAAGGTCCTGATTGCCATCAAGGCGCGCTGCCCCATCGTGCTCAGTCCCCACCCAGCGGCGGTTCGCTGCATTACTCGGGTCGCCGAAGTGCTCGACGAGGCTGGCCGTCGAGCCGGCGCGCCGCCGGGAGCCATCTCCTGGATGACCACAGTGACGCTCGAAGGCACCGACGCACTGATGAAGCACAGGGACGTCGCGGTCATCCTGGCGACCGGAGGGATGGGTCTGGTGCGTGCGGCATACAGCGCGGGCAAACCCGCGTACGGGGTGGGTCCCGGCAACGCGCCGGCCTACATCGAACGGTCGGCGGATCTGCGCAAGGCGGTCGCCGACATCATCACCGGCAAGACGTTCGACAACGGTGTCCTGTGCTCGGCGGAAAACTCGGTCGTGGTGGACGAGGCAATCGCGCAGGACGCCCGGCGGGAGTTTCAGGGTCAAGGTGCGCACTTCCTGTCCGGGTCTGAGCGCGAGGCGGTGGCCCGTGTCCTTGTCACACCGCAGCGGCTTCCCAATCCCGCCCTGGTGGGCAAGACGGCAGTGGCGATTGCCGAGAAGTGCGGGATCGTTGTGCCTTCGGACACCCGGGTGCTCGTGGCGCCTCTCGAAGGCGTGGGCCGCGACTACCCGCTCTCGATCGAGAAACTGTGCCCGGTGCTCTCCTTCTATGTCGTACGTGACTGGCAAGACGCGTGCGAACGGTGCAGGCAGATCCTGCGGTACGGCGGGATGGGCCACACGATGTCCATCCACTCGCAGAACGAGCAGGTGATTCTGGAGTTCGGTCTCAAGAAGCCGGCGTTTCGCATCATCGTGAACTCACCCACCACCCACGGGTCGATCGGGTTGACCACGGGACTCGACCCGGCCATGACGCTCGGCTGCGGCGGACATGGAGGCAATATCACGTCCGACAACATCTCCCCGCGGCACCTCTTGAACATCAAGCGACTCGCGTACGAGATTGCTCCGGCGAGAGGCCGCGTCGACGCGGCGGACCTGAGCGCTCGGCGTCGCTCAGGCACTCCGCTCGCCGAGTCTGGGATTGCGGCCGACGTGCTGGCGGCGAGGATCGACCTGTTCCTCGGGTCGCGCGGCTATCGGCCGTCCCAGAGCCAGGCGAGCAGTGGCCACGCGGCAGGGGCCATGTCGCCGGCGCCGACGCCGAAGGACAACTCGCAGGGCGACCCCGCGCCGACTCCGGTGGACTTCGTGTGCGAGGACGACGTCCGGCGCGCAATAGATGAGCGCCGGAGAATCCTCGTGTCGGCACGAGCAATCGTGACACCGGCCGCTCGGGACCTGGCTGAAGCCCATCAGATTCTGTCCGTCGCCGCATGGCCGAAGACGTAGCCCCGCACGCCGATTCCAAGTACGAGAACGCACGAGGATTCCCGTTATTGCTGAGCCAACGAGAGTTAGTGTTGACCCGTCTGGGACCGAGTGATAGCATCCGTCAGCCGTCGTCACCCGAGTCCACGCGCGCCTTCGGGGGCGGCATCCAAGAGGTTGGCACAGTGGTGGCCGGGCATCGCGCGCGGCCCCGCCGAGCCGATAGGTTAACGGAGCCCCCGCAGGCCCTGGGGGCGACTTTCGATGCATTCCCGATTTCGGGGTGCAGTCGCGGAGGCGCCCGGATGTTCCGAGAGACGCGGCAGCGGCTTGCCCTTCTCGCCCTGCTGCCCATCGCTGCGAGCTGCGGCCCGAGCATCGGCCGGACTGCTCGTCCGCTTGCGCCCATCCCGCCCTCGGTGCCCGAAGCGAGCCTTCCCTCAGATATTGGCTTGCCCGTGGCGCTCGTCCCCGCCGTCGACCCGGTTCTTGACCTGATCGCCAGGTCGGACGAGCACTTCGCGGCGGGCCGCACGCACCTGGAGCTCGGTCACGTCGTCGGAGCGAAGGTGGAGTTCGACCGGGCCGTGGAGGTCCTGATCGAATCGCCATACGGCGGCCGCATGGAGCCGAGGATTCGCGAGCACTTCGATCGGCTCATCGACCGCATCAGTACCTACGAGTTGATGGCGCTGGCTGAGGGCGACGGCTTCACCGAGAAACAGTACGAGCCGGCCTCGATCGACGAGCTGCTGGCATTGTCGGCGACGCTGACGCCGCCCTCGGAGCCCGAGCAGCCCGAATCGGTGCAGCCGGACCTTCAGGCGGGCGACCACGATATTCCAGTGCCTCTCAACCAGCGAGTGCGTGCGTTTATCGAACTGTTTCAGGGTCGGCTGCACGAATTCCTCGAGGAAGGCATGAAGCGCGGCAGCCGGTATCTGCCGATGATTCAGAGCGTCTTTCGCGCGGAGGGACTGCCCCTCGACCTCGCGTACGTGCCGCTTGTCGAGAGCGCCTTCAAGCCGAATGCGGTCTCCCGCGCGAAGGCCAAGGGCGTGTGGCAGTTCATGCGCGGCACTGGCGTCGAAAACGGCCTGCGGCAGGACTGGTATATCGACGAACGGTCGGATCCCGAGAAGGCGACCCTGGCGGCCGCCAAGTACCTCGCGACGCTGGCCAGCCTGTTCCAGGGCGACTGGCATCTGGCGCTGGCGTCGTACAACGGCGGGCCGGGCCGTGTCCAGCGCGCCATGAAGGCGTCCAGGCGCACGGATTTCTGGGCGCTGGCGGCCAAGCCGCGCCTGCTTCCGCGCGAGACACGAGACTACGTGCCGATGATCCTTGCCGCGATCGTCATCGCGCGGAATCCGGCGCAGTATGGATTCTCGTTTGAATCGGAGGCGCCGCACACGTACGAGACGGTGGCGCTGTCGGGCCCGGTCGACCTCCGGCGTGTGGCCGAGTGGGTCGACACGACGATCGATGACATCCGGGCGCTCAACCCTGAGCTCCGCCGCTGGACGACCCCCGTCCGGGACTCCGGCTACGAGCTCAAGGTCCCTGTCGGCACGGCGGCGATCGTCAGGGATCGACTGGAC
>CAZCEL010000050.1:0-16737 GCA_964497175.1 uncultured Bifidobacteriaceae bacterium | reverse complement strand
GTCCTGACCCGCGACCGCCCGATCATCGTCGTGGCCGATCCGGGAACGGAAGCCGAATCTGCGCTGCGGCTCGGGCGCATCGGCTTCGATCATGTGGCCGGCTACCTGGATGGCGGGCTGGGCGCGGCGAAGCTCCGGCCCGAGCTCATTCAGACGACCGAGCGCCTGGGCGCGGACGTGGCGGCTGCGCGACTCGGGTCCGGCAGTCCACCAGTCGCGGTCGACGTACGCACGGACCGTGAGCGCGCGCAGAGCGCAATTCCGGGAAGCCTGCACATCCCGCTCAGCTCGCTGCCCGGGCGCATGCGGGAGCTGCCGGCGGATCGTCCGCTTCTCGTGTTCTGCGCCGGCGGGTACCGATCGTCGATTGCCGCGAGCCTGCTGCGACGCGGCGGCTTCTCCCAGGTCAGCGAGCTGGCGGGCGGGATGGCCGCGTGGCCCGCCGACGCACCGCCCGGCCGGTGAGTGACGGCCCCGCTTCCGCTGCTCTACATCGTGCGGAAGGCGGTCCCTATGGCGCCCGAGAGCGATCGAGCGTACGACTACATTGGCCGCGCTGTGCGGCCCGGAGGTGTTCTGATGATGCGCCCGATTTCGGTTGGCGCCGTGCTCTACGACGGGAAGGTGTCGGTCATCTGGGAGATCATCGGCAGGTTCTTCGAGTCGAAGGGCGTGCCCATCGAAGTGACGTTCTTCAGCACCTACGAGGAGCTGGTGACGAGGCTCATCGAAGGCTCGATCCAGATTGCCTGGAACTCGCCGTTGGCGTGGCTCGATGCGCAACACCGGAGTGGGAGCACGTGTCGCGCGATTGCCATGCGCGACACCGACCGCGATCGCGTGTCGCACCTGGTGGGCCGAACGGGCCAGGCGCCCCGGTCGGTGGCCGAGCTGCGGGGCCTGGTGCTGGCCCTCGGCGCGGTCGACTCGCCGCAGGCGACACTGATTCCCCTCGGGCTCCTGCGGCAGGCAGCGCTCGAGCCGGGGAGGGACGTGACCATCAGGCGGTTCGACGTGCTCGTGGGGAAGCACGGCGATCACGGCGGCGGCGAGCTCGACGCGTTCCGATGCCTCGAGCAGGGCGAGGCCGCCGCGTGCGCCATGCTCGACCGGAACTGGGAGCGCTGGACGAGGGATGGGACGATCGATCCCGCCCGGTTCGGGGTGTTCGCGACGACCCCGCGGTTCGACCACTGTGTGTTCACCGTGCGGGGCGATTTTGGGATCGAGGACGAGCGCCGATGGCTCAAGGCTCTGTTCGCCATGAGCTACGACGAACCGGCCCACCGCGAGATGATGGATCTCGAGGGGCTGAAAGCCTGGCTGCCCGGGCGCACAACCGGATTTCAGGCGCTGGCCTCGAGCGTGGCGGCCGAGGGCCTTTTCGACTGACCGGGGACACGTTCATGTGCGCCTCGCTCGCGGCCCGCAAGGATCCGGCCGAGGAGCTCAAGGTCGCCGTCTCGCTCATCAACCGCGTTACCGATGCCGCCATGGGCGTTCGCGTGGGCGTGCACGTGTGCCGCGGCAACTGGAGCCGCGGCGAGACGACGCTCCTCAGGGGCGGCTATCAGCCTTCTTCTGTTATGCCGCTCGGTGGTGGCAGTCCAGCAGGAGGTCGGAGATCGTCGACGGGCTCAACTGCGTCGCGCTGTAACGGCGCGGGCCTTCCAGGGGTCGACGACCGGAACATCGAGCCCCTCAAAAATGTCGGATGTTCCGCGTCGCAATCGTGGCGCGCCGCGCCTGGGTGATTCCTGCGATCAAGGTGTCACGGAAGTCGGCGACCCGGCCAGTGCGCTGCCTGTCCGCGGCGAGCTGCGCGGCCGCGGCCGTACCGACCGAGTCGAAGTCCAGGGCGCGGTTCCCGAGGTCTTCGTTCAAGACCCTGTCGAATGCGCGTTCGAGACCCCTGCGTTTCCGGCCTCGGGGGAGCAACGCCAGCCCGAATCGGGTCTCGAACACGGTAATGCTGGTCACCCACACCGAATCAGCGGGCTGACGATCCAACCAGCTCACGACCACCGCATCGGACGCGGTCCGCATGAGCGCCGACAGCACGCTCGTGTCGAGAATGATCATCGGCCGAAGTCGGCGGCGCCAACCGCCCGCCCGCGCCACTCCGGCAGGTCCGTCGTGAGCCCCGAACGCCGAAAGCGTTGCGCAATCCGCGAACCGAGCTTGCCGACGTCGGCTCCCCGCTCATGCACGGCGTTTCGGAGGATGTGTCGGACTTCATCTTCCTTGCTCCGCGCGTGCCGCTTCGCCCGCTTCTTGAGCTTCTCCGCGGCGTCATCTTCAAGATGCCGAACGACGAACTGCGCCACGTGCACACCTCCGTCATTGTGATATCACGATATCGTCCTACCCTCTACTTCGTCGGCACTCTCGGGTCCGACAGTCCGCCACTCGCGGTCGACGTACGCACGGATCGTGAGGGCGCGCAAAGCGCGATTCCCGGAAGCCTGCACATTCCGCTCAGCTCGCTGCTGCAGCGGATGAAGGAGCTGCCACAGTACCGCCCCCTGCTCGTCTCTGCGCGGGTGGGCACCGTTCGTGGATCGCCCGCGAGCCTTCGAGACGCGGCGCAGGTCCGCCACCGCGCGACTTTTCCCGGGTCAGCGAGCCGGCGGGCGGAATGGCGACGCGCCGCGTCGATGAGTGCCCCAGGGGACATCTTTACACAATCTGACCAAGCGGCTCCGCGTCTTGCAGCCGGCCCTGGAGTACGTCCCGCTCGGCAGGGCAACCAAGGTTCGAAGGGAGCAGCTGGGGCTCGGGGCCGTCAATCCCCGAACGGACACGGTCGAGTCGCCGCGGCAGATCCGGGCCGCGGTCGAGCGGGCCCTGCAGCTGCACGCGCCCGACCGAATCTTCCTCAACCCAAACTGCGGTTTGGAACCTTTTTCGAGCTCGTCCACTATCGCGGCAGCCAAGCTGCGGGCGATGGTCGCGGCCGCCCGGGACCTGCGCACCGACGAACGACACTCGTGAGACGTCATTGATCCAAGGCGGATACGAAGGGCTTCAGTTCTGCGCGTCCCTGAGCAGAGCCAGACTATCGCGGCCTTTTTCCAAATGCTCGATGACCTTGTTGATTCGGTCGCGAACGGACTCTGGGTGCTCAGCCGCACGGCCGATCTTGCAACAGGTGTCCAGAAAGGCAAGCAGCTGGTTATCAACTCCCCGCCCACCACGTTGCTCCCACTCCACGTATGCTCTGCGAACGTACGACAGGAATGTGAGAATCAGCTCGGCAACGTCCTCGGTATCCAGAGGGTCGACCTGTAAAGGCTGGATTCTCGACTTCTTGAGACGTCGCCTGAAGTAGATCCCGCCCATGCAAGTCAGGCCCCCAGCCTTATTTAACGAGAAGGCCAGCGTCATGTGGCGATTGTGCTCCCACCATGACAATGGCGCCTGATACACGTTGACGCCAGCCTCACTGTACACCTTCCACACCCTTGAGAGCTCGAGATCGATCTTTTCCCGAAGCGGCCATTCTTCGAGCGGGGGCAATTCTGCTTTCACGAGCAAGATACTTCGTGGCGTCCTCTTTGTGACCAGACTCTGGATGACTTCGTTGGTCAACCATTCCCCCGACTCGGCGACAACCAACAGCTGGGTCCACGCAGTCTCGAGCACCTTCTGTGTGTGCAGCTGCAAGTCGATGTACGTTGGAAGGGGTGTGGCGGATCGCAGCGTCCATGTCTCACGCTCCCCTGGCCGTCGCGCAACCTCGATCTCCGGGCCCTTGAAGATCCGCTCGATGTGGTTCCTGACAAACTCATCACCCCTGCCGGAACGCTGCGTGATGACGCCCTTAGCGCGCATCGGCTCGCCTGGATCGTTGAGCGCAAACCTATTCAAGTTAGACAGTGGAGTCGCGAGGTCGAGGATCTCCTTGGCGACTGCGTAATACGTCTCCTTCACATCGGGATAGCTGGACTGCCTGACGGTGGGCACCAAGCTCGGCGCGTTCTTCGACTTCTTCGACCTCTTGCGCAGCGTCGGGTCATTGATGAACCCCGTCGACGTCACGAGGGTCAACAGGTCGTTCATCAGCTCCCTTGCCAGAGCCGCGTTGGCGCTCTTGACGGCTGTGTAATAGCGATTGATGCGATCGTTGCCCGCCATGGTCGACAGATTCACCATCCCCTTGCATTTCGCGAGATGAAGCACGAATTCGACCACAAAGCGTCGGAGCGCATCGTGATCATTCATTCGCTTTCCCGGTCGTCCGTTAGGCCCGAAGAGAAAACTGAGCAGAATGTGGCGTGCCGCGGGCATGAACGGGACACGTTGCTTGTTCATCCGCGACTCGAGTTCGTTGCACAGCGCCCAGAGGAGAAAATCGACGCTCACCGCGCTGTTCGGGACTCGGCACAACAGGTCGACGTCGACGACTTGCGCCTGACCATGCCACGCCTTGAACATCTTGTTCAGGCGATTGACGTCTTCCTTTTTCGAGACGATCAAGATCTTTTCCACATGTTTCTGGCGTGCTTCCAGCCAACGCAGCATGTCTGCGTCCCGCCATCCGTAACCAAGGCTGATGAGATAGTTCTTCCTTGATCCTTTGCGGACACTTGCAGGCGCGCCCGATTGCGTCCGATTCGCCGGTTCACTGTTGATGCCGAGAAGAACGCGGTCCATCAGCTCGCTGATGAGAGCAGGCAACGACGTCGTGGCGAGCCTCGTGAAACGGAGAGTGTCTGGCCGGCTCAGCGTTCCGTGCAGCTTGAACAGGTGGGGCAATAACCGCGGCGATTGCCTGGCGACGTCGTGGTGAGAGGCGACCGAGACGTATTCGTCGCGCCCAAGCTCGTTGACGAGTGCCTCATCGAACAGCTCGTCAAAGTTGAACGTCACGACATGATCGATAAAGGCGTGCTTCAGAAAGTGTGCGATCAGCTCGTACGCCAACTGCGGTGGTTGGAATCCGTCTCTGTCGACGCCTTGCGGAGTGAACGTGCTCTGCAGGAGTTCGTAGATCCTCTTGCCGAAGACGGAGTATTCGAGGCCAATGCTGGCAATGTCCTCGATGGACGCCTTCTGGGTGAGCTGCTTCCGGCGCTCTGTGTCTGAGCTGGGCGGCCGGCCGATCAAGGGGCTCAGTTTGTCCCAGCACTCGTCAACGAAAATCTGGTCGTTCTTGAAGACCTGACCGGCCTCGGCAATCAAGTCGTCCTTGAACTTGGTGTCCCACGTGCCGAGGCCACTCCACACGGAACTACCAGCTCCGAGAACGACGGTGATGCGCCGGTTCGAGCTGGATGCTTCCTTATAGCGGTCGAAAAGCAGGTCGACCATCGAGTTGAAGAGGTTGAACGGCGTGTTGCTCATGTCAGCGCCACGATCACGCGAGACTGTCGCCGTTTCGGGATCGTGGTTCGTCTGGGCTGGTTTACGCCCGCTTGGGCACGAACGCCAGGAACTGCCGCGAGTTGTCGACCAGGATCCGTTGAATCGTGGCCTCGCCGACGCCGCGCTGGCGCAGCATCGGCACGAACTTCGTCACCGCCCGCGCCACGCCGCCGCCCCCGCGCTGCTTGGAGGACGTGACGAAGCTGAAATCAGAGGCGAGGAGCGCCTTGCTCTCGTAGCCCGCTTCGAGCAGTGCGACGACCATGTCCACTCGGGGCCGGTCGGCCTCCGGCTGCTCGCCGCCGACCCGATCGAACCCGACGAAGGCGCCGCGCTTGGCAATAGCCACGTGGATCTCTCGCCACGGATTGGGATCGAAGTAGCAGCACATGTGGCCGATGACCAGATGCGAAAAATCGACGCCCATGCTCTGGAAGATGTCGAGCTGCTCCATGGCCGCCTTGCCGTTTGCCGTATGTGAGAAGATCGGCAACCCCGTCTTCACATGCGCCGCGCCGACGGCGCGGAGCACCTTCCGCTCGTCCGGCGTGATCGTGTCGCTGGTGCCAATCTCGCCGAAGGCGCCCCACCGCTGGTCGCCCGCGTGGCGCACCAGTTCCTCGACGAGCTCCGCCTCCGACATCTTCGCGATCCGCGGCGGGTAGGTGAGCTGGCGATAGTAGCCCCCGCCCTTCACGATCGGCATGCCCGAACGCCTGGACAGCAGCCTCAGGAACTCGACGTCGGTGCCCATGTCCGCGTGCCCGCCGTCGACGATGAGGCTGACGCCGTCTTCGGCTGCCGCCTGGACTTCACTGACCATGAAGTCCAGGTCCTCCATGAAGTGGGGGCCGGCCGGCGACGCCGCCAGCGGCGAGCCCGGCCGTGGTGGCGCCTCGCTTCGGAGCCTCGCGAAAAAGTCGTTGTTGTACGACAGGTGCTCGTGGAACAGCAGCGCGCCCTGGCCCAGTTTCTCCGGCGCGATGTCGCTCAGGAGCGCGCGGATGATCGCGCCTCTCGGGAAGCGAACCTGGCCGACCCGCGAAGCGGACTGGCCTGCGGCCGACACGCGAGCAGTACCCGGCCCGGAGAGGAGGCCGATCGCGCCTCCTCCCAGGAGGGCCAGGATTTCACGCCGTGCCCACCGATCGGATCGAGCATCGCCGTTGTTCATGTCGCTCTCCCTCGCCAATCGGCCTGGCATCCAACAGTCTCCATCTGTGACTCAAGGGTCATGCGTACACTGCACAGCCCTGGAGAAACAGAATCCCGTTCGGTCCGTCCGGCGGTCTACTATACTCGCCCGGGGGTTCCACAATGACGCACCGTTTGCGCTCACTCCTGGTCCTGGTTCCGGCGGCCTGCGTCGCGGTCGTGGCGACCGGCGCCGCGCAGAACGCTCAGAACCAGAATGCTCAAACCCCGCTCAATCAGGTGGCAGCGACGGCGCCATCGACCGCACCGCCCGACAAGCCCGTGGTTGTCGTGACCGACACGCAGCGCCGTCTCCGCGTGACTCCGATCGCCAGAGGTCTGTCGCATCCCTGGGGCATGGCGATTCTCCCCGACGGACGAAGCCTGCTGGTGACCGAGCGCCCGGGCCGGCTGCGCATCGTCCGGGAGGGCAAGCTCGACGAGACGCCCGTCGCGGGAGTGCCACAGGTGAATCCCAACTTCATCGGCGGCCTGAACGACGTGGCGCTTCATCCGCAGTTCGTGAACAACGGGTACGTGTATCTCTCGTACTCCAAGGACGGCGATCGCGGCACCACGCTGGCAGTGGCCCGTGGACGATTCGACGGCGGCGCGCTCCGCGACGTCAAAGACATCTTCGTGGCTGACGCGTGGGAAAGCGGCGGGACTCCGACCGGAGGGGGAGGCACGTTCGGCGGGCGCATGGTCTTCGGACCCGACGGCATGCTCTACGTGACGGTCGGCGACCGCGATGTGCGCGTGCTCACCGACGACCCGACGGTGCGCAGCCGCGCCCAGAGCCTGACCGATCACAACGGGAAGGTGCTGCGCCTGCGAGACGACGGCAGCGTGCCGAACGACAACCCGTTTGTCGGTCGTGCGGACGCGAAGCCGGAGATCTATACCTACGGGCATCGCAACGCGTACGGGCTGGCGTTTCACCCGCAGACCGGCCAGCTGTGGGAATGCGAGTTCGGCCCGATGGGCGGCGACGAGCTGAACGTGCTGCAGCCGGGGAGGAACTACGGCTGGCCGCTCGTGTCGGTCGGTCGCAATTACAGCGGCGTGCCCGTCTCGGATCAGTCCTGGTGGCGTCCTGGCATGGAGATGCCGGCCTACGTCTGGAATCCCACGGTCAACCCGACGAACATCCTCTTCTACACCGGCGATCGGTTCGTGGGCTGGCGAGGAAGCCTCATCGTCAGCGGTCTTGGCAGCAAACAGCTTCAGCGCCTCGCGGTCAATCGGCAGGGGCTTATCACTGGGCGCCCTGAATCGCTGCTCGGACAGCTGGGGCTCCGCTTCCGCGATGTGCGTCAGGGCCCCGACGGCGCGCTGTACGTCCTGACCGAAGGCCGCGGGTCCGGGAACGACGACACCGACGGGTCGCTCCTGCGCATCGAGCCGGAGCCGTAATAAAGAAGTTCACGCCCGCTGCGGCGCGCCAGATCCGGGAGATCGAGGAGGCCCGCCGGTGAAGAGTCGACTCTCCCGTTTCGCCATGGGCTGCGATGCTCGCCCCTGATTCGCCGCAGATTCCGCCGAGCGCCCAACTCGGGGACCCGCCGCTCCGCCACGAACGCATCCGGGGCGACGGGGTCGAGCTCCATGTCGCCGTGGCCGGCGAGGGTCCGCCGGTCATCCTGCTGCACGGGTTTCCGGAGAACTGGCGATCGTGGCGCCGGCAGTTCGCGGCGCTGGTGGATGCGGGCTTTTCGGTCTGGGCGCCCGACATGCGCGGCTACAACCTGTCGCAGAAGCCGCCCGAACGTGACGCCTATCACCTGCGCCACCTCGTCGCGGACGTGGCGGCGATAGTCCACGCCACCGGCGCGCCTCGCGCGCACGTCGGCGGCCACGACTGGGGCGGCATCGTCGCGTGGACCTTCGCGGGGCACCACGCCGATCTGGTCGACACGCTCGTCATCTTCAATGCCCCGCACCCGCAGATCTATCTGGAGAAGGTGCGGCGTCCACCGCAGCTGTTCCGGAGCTGGTACGTGCTGTTCTTTCTCCTGCCGCGTCTGCCGGAGCTCGCCTTGTCGGCCGGCCGCTACGGCGCCGTGCGCGACATGTTCAAACGAATGCCCGCACGCGCGGGCGCGTTCAGCGACGCAGATATCGACGCGTACATCGAGGGGTTGAGCGCACCGGGTGCGCTGACCGCCGCGCTCAACTACTATCGCGCGAACGTGGCCACGGGATTCGAGATGTCCCGCTCGGCGGGGATTGCGGCCGACACGCTCGTGATCTGGGGGGACCGCGATCCGGCGCTCTGCATCACGCTGCTCGACGGGCTGGAGGAGGTCGCTCCGCGCCTCCAGATTCACCGCATTCACGACGCCGGCCACTGGGTGCAGAATGAGGCGCCCGACGAAGTCAATCGCGTGCTGGTTGCGTTCCTGACTCGCCGGGAAGACCCTCTCAGAACCCCAGTCGCACTCCGCCGTTGACGATCCGGCCCTCGAGCGGTCCCCAGACATCGACCGTCCAGCGGCCGTCCGATCCCCGCGACGGACGAACGAGCCGCTCCTGATCCGTCTGTCGGACGCCAGTCAGATTCTCGGCGTTCACGAACAGCCGCGCCCGCCCGACCCGCCACTCGGCGACCATGCCCAAGAGCACGTACGGATTGCTGCGACGCCGATACGGCGAATCGTCCAACTGCTGCCGGCCCGTGTAGAAGAGCTCGATACCCATCCGTCCGCGGGTCGAGATGTTCAGCAGCCAGTCGAGGCCGGCCGTGTGCCGCGGGTTGAGCGGTACCTCTCGGCGTACCCCCAGCGCGGGGTCAGGTTCGGTCGACCAGACGTACATGTGCGTGGCAATCAGATCCATCTCTTGTCGGTGAAACCGCGCGATGAGCTCCGATCCGGCCGTCCGCGTCGGGCCCACCGCGTTGACGATCTCCATCGTCGCTCCCGCGCCGGGCGCGGCGGTCTCGCGGAGCGTCAGCGCGTCGTGGATCGCGGAGCGAAACAGTGTGGCCGTGATCTCGAGCGGCCCGCGCTTCCATCCCAGGTCGACCGAGGCGCTTCGTCCCCGCTCGGGATCGAGGCGGCCGAGGGGCGCCAGGCGGGTGAGCCCGGTTGCCTCGGTTTCCTCAGTGAACGGCGTGGGCGGGACGTACCCGGTGCCGCCCGACAGACGCAACGTCCAGCCTGTTGCGGATTTCAACAGCGCGGACACACGGGGGCTGACGAAGGTGCCGAAATCGCTGTGGAAGTCGACGCGTCCGCTGGCGGACATGATCAGCCACTTCGCGGGCGAGTAGTCGTCCTGGGCGAAGACACCCGGAGCCGAGTAGGTGTAGTCGAAATCGGGCAGATCCTTCGCGCGGTACAGATCGCGTTGCAGCGCCGCACCAAGCACCCAGATGTGCTTGTCGCGCTGACCCGTGATCGTGGTCTCGCCAAACCACGTGTGGTGCACATCGCGCTCGTTGACTTCTCCGAATTGGTGGCGGTTCCACTGACCGTAGCCGGAGCTCCGGAACGACACGATTTTGCCCGACTCGGTCAGCAGGCGGCCAATCAGGCCGACGTCGAACCGGGTCGTCGTCAGATCCTCCGGGAAGACGGTGCCGTCGGGTGAGGTCGCTCCTGGCATCGAGCCACCCTGTCGATCTTCCGCCATCGCACCAACGGTGAAGAACAGCGATCGCCCGGCGCCATCCTCCCACGTGAACCGCGGACGCGCGACGGCGCGCCGGTAGGAGGGCAGATCGGTCCATCCGTCGCGGTCGATGTCGGTGCGTTCCTGCCAGTGCCCTCCACCAAGAAACGTGTAGCCCCACCGGCCGCGCCCTCGATCGGACAGCCACACGACGGTATCGGTCCCGCCGCGGCTCGTCCGGTTGACGAGCACCTCGCGTTCGCGCCGGTCGCGAGCGGGGCGCCGCGACACGAGGTTGATGACGCCCCCAAGGGCCGATCCCCCGTACAGCGCCGACGCGACACCTTTGATGACTTCCAGCTGTCCCAGATCCATCGGCGGGATCTGGAGCACGCCAACCGAGCCCGTCTGGCCGTACAAGGGCAGGCCATCGGCGAGCACCTGTGTGTACCGGCCGCGAAGACCCTGAACACGAACGCTGGCCGCGCCAAGCGAGGGCGAGGTGACCTGCACGCGAAGCCCGTTGGTCTCGGTGAGCATCATCGAGACGTCGCCGGGTGTCATGAACACCTTCTCGTCGATCTCGTCCTGGCCAACCACCTCCACACGGATTGGCTGATCCTCGATGCGCCGCTCGGTTCGCGTGCTGGCGACCACGACCACTTCCTCTTCCACCGTGGCCAATCTCGTCAGATCGATCAGGACCTGCTGTTCCTGTCCTGGTGCCACCTGCACGGTGGCGGTAAGGGGAGCGAAGCCGGACTTGACCGCCGTGATCTCCACCCTTCCCGGTGCGACCTCGACGACGAGGACGCCCTGCGCGTCGGTCGTGCGTGTCACGCCGTTGACGACAACCGTGACGCCTGGGACGCTCTCGGAACCGCTGCGTACTTCTACGCGGACCGTCGTGCTCTGCGCGTGTGCCAGGCATGCGCAGCCGAAGAGCAGGGCCAGCACGAGCAGACCCGGGTGGGCGTACCGCAGCGACACGTCGTTGCGCTCACACCTGCGCGCCGCGCGCGAGCATCGCGGCGCCGAGCGCTGCGAGCACCAGGGCGAGTACGCGGCGGAACCAGCCTTCGGGAATGCGGATCAGCAGGCGTGTGCCGAGGACCGTACCGATCACGACGCCCACGGTTGCGAACGCTATCCACGACCACAAGGCACCCATCTCGCCGGCCTGGGTCGTGATGTAGACGGGCATCCGGGCGCCGTCGACGAGCAGAGCAACGGCAGTCGCCGTCGCCACGAGCGTCTGTTTCGACAGGTCGAAGCCCAGAAGCGCGGCCGAACGGATGCCGCCCTGGTTTCCCACGAGTCCGCCCAGCAGTCCGGATGCGGCGCCCGCCATCCACGCCGCCGGCCCGTGGAAGCGCATACGCCGCGTCACGCCGGTCAGCTCCCCGCCGCCCGCAAAGAGCAACAGCAGGCCGAATATCAGGGTCAGCCATCGATTGCTGGCCCAGCCCTGCAGCAGCGCGCCTGCAAGTCCTCCGGCTGCGCTGGTAAGGCCGAAGTTCCAGAACACGCGCCGGTCGATACCACTCGCTGCAGTCCCGCCTGCCGCGTCGCGCCCTGGCTCCGCGGTCGGGGATCCACGCCACCAGGCAAACCGACGGGGCACCAGGATCCAGAAACGCAGCGCCGTGCCGGCCAGGTGCGGCACTGACACGGCCGCGACGGCAAGCCGCGTATCGACCTGAAGCGCAAGCACCGGCGTCAGCAGGCTGCCGATTCCGAACCCGGTCACCCCGGCAATGCCGCCAGCCGCCACGCCGATGACAATCGCGAGAAGCCCGGCCGTGTCCATGTGCGTGAGCGTCGCGTTATCGTAACCGAGCCGCTCCGGGAGTGTGGGTATAATGGCCCCGGCTGTCTTCAAGGAGGTCCTCCGATGAGGCGTCTCGTGCTTGTCGGTGTCGTCCTGGCGAGCGTGTCCGTGTCCTTGAGCGCCCAGACACAGACGCGGGGCGCCGCCACATGGACGCCGCCTCGCACCTCGGACGGACGTCCGGATCTGCAGGGGCTCTGGACGACGCAGACGTTCACGCCGCTGCAGCGGCCGGAGCGGTATGCGGGCAAGGAGTTCCTGACAGAAGAGGAGGCTGCCGAGTTCGCCCGCCTCGTCGGCGGGGACGGTGTCGATCCTCTAGCCGGGAATCTCTTTGCTGCCAGCGACGAGGAGCGTCGCAAGCGAATCACTCAGACCGATCCCACCCATTACAACAACGCCGTCTGGCTGGCGACGCCTACGAGGAAGGCGCTCTCGAGTCTGCGCACATCGCTTATCGTGGACCCCGCTGACGGGCGGCTTCCGCCGGTCACGCCGGAAGGACAGCAGCGTGCGGCAGCCCAACGAAAAAACGCCGGGTTCGACAGCCACGAGAACCGGCCGCTTCAGGAGCGCTGTGTCGTGTGGACGCACGAGGGCCCGCCCATGATGCCGCCGCCCTACAACGACGTGCTCCGCATTGTCCAGACGCCGGGGCAGGTCATCGTGCTGCGGGAACTGTCCACCAACCTGCCGCGCATCATTCCCACCGACGGCACGCCGCACCTTCCGGCGAGGCTGCGCCAGTGGGCCGGCGACTCGCGCGGACGGTGGGAAGGCGACACGCTCGTCGTCGAGACCACGAACTTCAACGAGAAGACCGCCTTCCAGGGTTCGACCACGTCCCTGCACGTCGTCGAGCGCTTCACACGTGTGAGCCAGGACCGGATCGACTACCGGTTTACCGTGCAGGATCCAGCGACCTGGACCAGACCGTGGAGCGCGGAAGTTCCCATCGTGAGGACCGACGGCCGACCTTACGAGTACGGCTGCCATGAGGGGAACTACGGCATCATCAACATTTTGAACGGCGCCCGGGTCGCCGACGCCAGGGCCGAGGAGGCCAGGCGGACCGGTCAGAAGTAGGCTCCACATCCCTTTTACAAACAGCTTTACGGCGCGTATAAGGGCCGCTAAACTTGGCCGAATCGACGTTGCGTCCCGATCCGATCCGGCTGGTCACACGAGAGGGGGAAGAGATGGCCCGGAGTCCTCACTGGAGACCAATGGTATCGTCAGCGCTGCCCGCACTCGTGGTGCTGGCGCTGGTCGCGCTTCCTGCGGCGCCGACCGGCCAGTCGGCCTCGCGCGAGGCTGCGCAGGTGACGTTCACAAAGGACATCGCTCCGATTCTTCAGCGGAGCTGTCAGAACTGCCACCGCCCGGACTCGATTGCGCCGATGTCTCTACTTACATATGAAGAGGCGCGGCCCTGGGCGCGGGCTATGAAGAACAGGACGGGGCTTCGCGGCAAGCCTGAGGTGATGCCCCCCTGGTTTCTCGAGAAGAACGTCGGCATTCAAGACTACAAGGGCGACTTCTCGCTGAGCGACGAGGAAATCGCCAAGATCGCACGGTGGGCCGACTCCGGCGCGCCGCGCGGCAATCCCTCCGACATGCCGCCGCCCCTGACATTCCACGACGAAAAGGAGTGGGCCATCGGGCAGCCCGATCTGGTGGTCTTGTCTCCGGACGTCGAGGTGAAGGCCAACGCTCCGGATTGGTGGGGCCCGATTGGCGAGGTGCCGACCGGCCTGGCGGAAGACCGGTATGTCTCGGCTGTCGAGATCAAGGAAGAGAACGACCTGGAGAAGCGGTCCGAGCGGCAGACGATTGGGGGACGGCATATTTTCCATCACCTCATCTGGACGTCGCTGTCCGGCGCCGTGCCTTCTGGCGCTGCCGCCACGCCAGCGGCGGGCGCTCGGCCAGCGGCGGCCGATGTGCAGGGTTGGCCGATTCATGAAGTGGGGCGAAATGCCGACTTCTTCGATCCCGAGGCCGGACGGCTGCTCAAGGCCAACTCGAGGCTCTACTTCTCTTCTGCCCACATGCACTCGACCGGGGTGACCACGAAAGGCCACGTGAAGATCGGCTTCAAGTTCCATCCGAAGGGATATGAGCCGAAGAAGAGGGTCCGTTCGGTCGACGTCACCGCCACGATGGACCTCGACATCAAGGGCATGCAGGCCGACCAGAAGATCGAAGCCTACTCGACGCTGAGCGAGCACACCAAGCTGGTCGTCTTCGAGCCGCACATGCACGCAGCCGGCGTGCGGATGTGTCTCGACGCTATCTATGCGACGACAGTCCAGACGCTGTCGTGCGCAGGCTACAACCACGGCTGGGTGCGCATCTACACGTATGCCGACGATGCGGCGCCGCTGCTGCCGAAGGGCACCATCCTGCGGGTCACCGGCTACTTCGACAACACGCCGGCGAACAAGAACGTGTCCGACCCCAGGAACTGGTCGGGGCTCGGTCATCGTTCGATCGACAACATGATGATCAACATCGGACAGACCATTACGCTGAGCGACGAGGAGTTCCTGCGTGAGATGACTGCCCGGCGGGAGAAGCTCGGCCTCGCCCCAGGACAGTCCGTGCTCGGCTGTCCGTTATGCGGATACGACAAGCTGCCCTTCACTCCGGCACGGACCCAGCAGCCGTAAGCGCTGCCTCCCGGAGATTCAGCGCACAGGGAGGGAAACCATGGTGAAGGCAGGGGCGTTCATTGGCGGGGCGGTGCTGGCTTCAGTCCTCGTGACGTCCGGCGGAACGAGCGCGCAGCAGACGCTCCCGAGCGGCCAGAACATCGCGCCCGTCTACGAGGGCTGGGAGGAGAATGCCGACGGGTCCTTCAACCTCGTGTTCGGGTACTTCAACCGGAATTGGGAAGAGGTCGTCGATCTGCCGGTCGGCCCCAACAACAGCTTCGACGTGGGCGGCGCCGATCAGGGCCAGCGGACCCATTTCATCCCACGGCGCAACCGGTTCGTCTTCCGGGTGCGAGTGCCCAAGGATTTCGGCACTCGCGAGCTGGTGTGGACGCTCACCGTTCACGGCAAGACTGAAAAGGCCTACGCGACGCTCAAGCCGGACTACTTCATCAACGACATCGTGATCCAGAACAACTTCGGCGCGGGCGGCGCCGGCGGCGGCGCCGCCGAGACGATCGGCAACACGGGGCCCGGGCTCAAGGTCGAAGGCGAGAGCACGAGGCGCGCCCTGGTCGGGCAGCCCGTCACCCTGACGGCGACCGCCACCGACGACGGGAAGCCGAAGGCGAGGCCGATGCCGGCACCGCTCAGCGTGGAAGGGCGTGCGAGCCGCGGCACGCCCAACAGTGCCACGGGCCTCAGGCTTTCCTGGTTCGTGTATCGCGGCGCAGGGAAAGTGACGTTCGATCCTCCGCAGACGAAGGTCTGGGAGGACTACCGCGAGGGTGGCAACTCACCCTGGTCCGCGGGGTGGGTCACGCCGCCAGTGCCGCCCGAGGGCAAGTGGGTCAACCGGGTCACATTCAGTGAGCCCGGCACCTACGTGCTGCGCTGTCTCGCGCATGACGGCGGTCTCACGGCTTCCGAGGATGTCACCTTTGTCGTGAGTCGCTGAGTACAGTCTCCACTCCGAAGTACCCGGCCTCGCCGCTCGCTGAACAGTTGTCGGATTGCCAAGGCGGGACGTCGCCCGGGTTCGGTCACACTTCTTATCTTGACGCGGGACCCGCTCTGATCCCACCCTTACTGGATCACGCAACGCATGATTCGCATCCGGCAAAGGAGTATTGATATGCGTCCACGATCGATGGTTTTCCTGCTGACGGGCGCGCCCGCAGTGAGCATTCTTATCGGGCTGCTGGCGGGGCAGGCGACCCTGAGTGGCCAGGATTCCGCCTCAGCGACGAAGGCGAAAGCGTGGAAGGCGCCCCGGACCTCCGACGGGCAGCCGGATCTGCAGGGCGTGTGGGCCAACAACGTGGCGACACCCCTTCAGCGTCCGAAGGCGCTGGCGGACAGGACCGTGCTGACCGACCAGGAAGTGGCGGCGCTCAAGGAAGTGGCCGGGCAGCTCTTCGATGGCGGCGGCGATGCGGCCTTCGGCGATCAGATATTCGAGACGGCGCTGGCCAAGGCCAAGTCCTTCACGTCGACCGACGGCAAGACGGGCGACTACAACCAGTTCTGGCTCGTCGAGCGGGACTTCGACAACCGCACGTCCCTCATCACGGATCCGCCGGACGGGAGAATTCCGGCGATGACCCCCGAAGGGCAGAAGCTGGCCGACGAGCGGCGTAACCGTGCGCGCGGCGAGGGCGATCCGTTCGCGGGCCGCGCCGACTCGTGGGAGGATCGCGGCCTGTCGGAGCGCTGCATCACCTTTGGAGCGCCTCGAATGGGCGCCGGCTACAACAGCTACATCCAGATCTTCCAGTCGCGCGACTACGTCGCCATTGCCCAGGAAACGATCCACGATGCCCGGGTCATCCCGCTCGACGGCCGTCCGCACGTCGCGTCCAACGTCCGCCAGTGGCACGGCGACTCCCGCGGCCGCTGGGACGGCGACACCCTCGTCGTCACCACGACCAACTACTCGTCGAAAGCCGGCCTGATGGGCGCGACTGACAAGCTGCGCGTCACCGAGCGCTACACGCGCGTCAGCCCGGCGACGATCAAGTACGAGGTCACGTTCGAGGATCCCGCTACGTGGACCAGACCGTGGACGCTGAT
>CAZCEL010000049.1:0-16748 GCA_964497175.1 uncultured Bifidobacteriaceae bacterium | reverse complement strand
GAGGACACCGAGGACCACGGGCAGGAGAAGCCGTGCGTTCCGCGCCGGCTCTCTCAGCCGGCCAAATCCAAACTGCCTGGTCACGCTCGCCACACCACTGCTCTCAGGCGTCAGGGGTCAGTCCTCCGCCACACACGCCAGCCCCGACGGAACAGCCTCGCGACTCGGGATTCCGCCGCGCAGCTTGATCAACTCGAGAAATTCCATGCGGGTCCGTGCGTTGTTCCTGAACGCGCCAAGCATCGCGCTCGTCACCGCCACCGAATTCTGCTTCTCGACTCCTCGCATCGACATGCACAGGTGCGCCGCCTCGACCACGACCGCGACACCAAGCGGCGCCACCTTGTCCTGGATCGTGTCGGCAATCTGATTGGTCAGGCGCTCCTGGACCTGCAGCCGCCTGGCGAACACGTCGACGAGCCGGGGAATCTTGCTCAACCCGATCACGCGGCGGCTCGGGATGTAGGCGACGTGACACTTTCCGAAAAACGGCAGCAGGTGATGCTCGCACAGGCTGTAGAAGTCGATGTCCTTCACGATCACCATCTCGCTATAATCGACCGTGAAGAGCGCGTTGTTCAGCACCTCGTCCATGTCGGCGTGGTACCCGCTGGTGAGGAACCGGAACGCCTTCTCCACGCGCTTCGGCGTGCTGACCAGTCCCTCGCGATCGGGATCTTCCCCGAGCTCGGCCAGCAGCTTCCTGATCAGCTCCCTCATCGCCCTATTGTATATCTGCGGATCCATCCAGGCGCCCGGCGCCCAGACTGCCGACGAGCTGTACGCGGCGCGCGCCGATCTTGCCAGCGCACGACGCGCTGCAGAAGGCTGGTCGGCCGATCTGTCCCGCGACCCTGGCGCGTTCGAGCCGGCGTGGAAGCTGGCGCGCGCGTGCTACTGGCTGGGTGGCCACGCGCCCGAGACCGAACGCCGCGGCTTTTTCGAGCGCGGGATCGCCGCCGGCCGGCAGGCGATGGCCTCGCGGCCGGATCGACCGGAAGGATACTTCTGGATGGCGGCGAACATGGGGTCGATGGCCGAATCGTTCGGCCTTCGGGCCGGGCTGCGGTACCGGAAGCCAGTCAAGGAGGCGCTCGAAACCGTGCTCCGCATCGACGCCGCCTACCAGGCAGGCTCGGCAGACCGCGCACTGGGACGCTGGTACTTCAAGGTCCCGGGTCTTCTCGGCGGCAGTCGAAAGAAGGCCGAGCAGCACCTGCGTGCCTCGTTGCAGTACGACGACCACAGCACGGTCTCGCACTTCTTTCTCGCCGAGGTGCTGCTCGCCGACAATCGCAAGGCCGAAGCGCGCGCCGAGCTGCAGCGGATCGTCGACGCGCCGATCAACCCGGAGTGGGCACCCGAGGACAGGGAGTACAAAGACAAAGCGCAGGCACTATTGGCACGCCTGCGCTGACCTACTCTCCTGCGCGCGTCGCCCTCGGCCGGGCCGCGCCCGGACGCTCTATCCAACTCGAACCGCTCGAAGGCGCTGATGCTGTTTTCAATCCGTGTCCGTGGTCCACGCCTCAATTGCCCTGCGTGTAGTCGTAGAACCCCCGGCCGGACTTGCGGCCGAGACGACCCGCCAGCACGAGGCGCTTCAGGAGCGGCGGCGGCGCATACGCAGGATCCCGGAACTCGTCGAACATGATGTTCGCGATGTAGTACGTCGTGTCCAGGCCGACGAAGTCGAGCAGGGTGAACGGCCCCATCGGATAGCCCAGCCCGAGCTTCATGCCCTTGTCGATGTCCTCGAGCGAGCCGACCCCGCTCTCGTACGCGCGGATCGCGTCGAGCAGATACGGCACCAGCAGCCGGTTGACGATGAAGCCGGGCCGATCGGGCGCCGTGATGGGCTCTTTGCCGATCGCCTGGGCGAAGGCGAACACCGTGCGGTAGGTCTGGTCGCTGGTCGTCAGCGCGCGCACCACCTCGACGAGTTTCATCAGCGGGACCGGGTTGAAGAAATGGAGGCCCGCGAATCGATCGGACCGCGAGGTGGCCGCCGCCAGCTCCGTAATGCACAACGACGAGGTGTTCGACACGAGAATGGCATGCGCTGGCAGCAACGGCTCGAGTGCGGCGTAACTCGACCGCTTGTCGGCCAGGTTCTCGATGATGGCCTCGACGACGAGATCGCAGCTCCCGAGCGGCGCGAAGCTCGTGGTTCCTTCCAGCCTGCCCAGCGTGGCGGCGCGCGACTCGGCCGCAACTTTTCCCTTCGCCACGCCATCATCCAGGAACTTGCGGATCCGGTTCAGGCCCCGATCGAGCGAGGCCTGGTCCACTTCTCTGACGATCGTTCTGAAACCGGACGCCGCGCACACCTGCGCGACGCCCGATCCCATCAGGCCGCAGCCCAGAACGCCAACCGTTCGAATCTCGGTGTCTGCCACAGTCCCTCACAGTCGTTACACGCAGTCCGCGCTCTGGCGCGCGGCTTCCAGTTGCTGCAGCTTCCTAGCAGGTCATCGACGAGTGAACCTGTCGCGTTTCATCCGCAGCATCACGTCCGGCGCGCTTCGATGACCCGGGCAATGTAATCGCCGGTCTCCCTCGTGCCCAGCGTGCCGCCCGTGTCGGGTGTGCCGTGGCGCGTCGCGATTGCTTCGCGCACGGCCGCCTCCACCGCCGCCGACTGGTCCGCCAGCCCAAGGTGCTCCAGCATCAACGCGACCGACAGGATGGCCCCCATGGGGTTGGCGATGTTCCTCCCGGCAAGCGGAGGCGCCGAGCCGTGCACCGGCTCGAACATCGAGGTTCTTCCAGGGTGCAGGTTGCCCGAGGCCGCCAGGCCCAGCCCACCCTGCAGCGCCGCTGCCAGGTCCGTAATGATGTCACCGAACAGGTTGTTGGTGACGATCACGCGAAACTGCGACGGATCCTGCACCATGTGCAGCGCCAGCGCGTCGATGTACAGATGACGGGCCTCGATCTCAGGATAGTCTGCAGCGAGTGACCGAAACACGCGCTGCCACAGCGCATGGCCATCGGGCATCGCATTGCTCTTGTCCGCCATGCAGACGCGGGTGCGAGCGGACGCCCTCGCGAACTCGAACGCGTGCCGGATGATGCGATGGACGCCCTTGAACGTGTTGACTTCCTCCTGCAGCGCGATCTCGTCGTCGGTACCCGGCTTGAAGCGTCCACCGACGCCGACATACACGCCCTCGGTGTTCTCACGGAAGACGACGAAGTCGACCTCCGCGGGAGTCCGATCCTTGAGGGGGCAGAGACGCGCATCGAGCAGCCGGACCGGCCGGTAGTTCACGTACAGGTCGAGCTCGGTCCGCGTGCCGAGGAGAATGTCGCGCGCGTGCCTGTGATCAGGTACGCGCGGATCGCCCAGCGCACCAACCAGGATGGCGTCAAACTCGCGAAGCAGTGCGTAGCCGTTTGGAGGGATCGTGGTGCCTGTCTGGAGGTAGTAGTCAGCGCCCCACGGCAGCATCTCGACGTCGAACGCCCCCCCGAACACACGGCCCACCGTGCGCACCACCTTCAGGGCCTCGGCAACGACCTCCCTGCCGATTCCGTCGCCGGCGATGACGGCCAGTCTCATCTCGGGCCCTCACCAAATTCTAAGCCGGCGGATCTTTCATTCTGAGATTCGGCGCCCCGGGCGCCGCCTGAGGCAGGCGCACGATAGAAGCCGGTGTAAGGGAGCCTCCGGCGGGGAGGAGGATTCCGGCGGCTGGCTCTCCCGTGGCCAGGAGACAGAAGTTCCATACAGAGAGCACGTTACGCATGAGACGGCCTGACCTCGCCAGGGGGCATGTGCGAGGTGATTCAAGGGCGTGGCGCCCCTCGCCAATCGCAGACGTTGAACATTTGCGCACAGGCCCCGTGGCACGGTTTCTGAAATGGACGTCCATCGGGAGAGGAACATGATGCTCACCAACGCCGAGCCGCCACGTTCGTCCGGCGAGATGCCGGACTCGGTTGCGACGACCGGTCTGGCCGGGCGAAAAGTCGTCATCGTCAACGGCACGCCGGAAATGATGAGCGTGCTCGAAGCGGCTCTCGACGGCGGCCACTACGACATCGTGTTCGTGGAGGCAGCTCACGGCGCGTACTCTCAGATCAAGCGCGTCCAGCCGAGCCTGGTGATCCTGTGTGTGCATCTCGACGACGTGAGCGGGTTTCAGGTGCTGTCCATGCTGAAGCTGGACCAGGACACCCGCCAGATCCCTGTCCTGACCTACACGACGGAGTACGAAGGTGCGCGGCCGCAGCCTCACGAAAACGAACCGTCCTCCTCTGACATGCGGTCCGCTGGACACGTGCGGATGAACTGACGTGCTATAGTCGCGTCGCATGACGGCGCCGGGCGGCCGCAGGAACCCGCGCGGGGAGGAGCGCCTCCGCGTGCTCGGCGAGCTTCGCGGCGAGGTGATGGTCTTTCAGCCGATGACCGTGACCGAGATCAGCCGGCGCGGCGCGCAGATCGAGACGTCGTTTTCCCTCCAGCTCGATTCCCTGCACGACTTCCGGCTTACCCTCGGAAGCCGTTCGGTCGTTCTGAAGGGCCGCGTGGTCCACTGCAGCATCGCGGATGTCGATCAGGAGTTCGTGAAGTATCGGTCCGGAATCGAATTCGTCGATCCGCCGGAGCACGTGGTGTCGGTGATCGGAGAATTCGTCGACTCGACCAGAAGCGCGCGCCGTCCTGGCTGACGGCTACCTGAGCCTCAGGTGCTCCAGGTAGTCGCCTGACTCGATGCGCGGGGCGCGACCGAGCGGCGCGTTGTAGAAGTAGGCCCAGGCCTCCAGCACTCGTCCATCGGCCAGCATCACCGGCGTCCTGCCGCGTGTGTAGAGGCTCGACTCGGGCTGGCCCTCGCGGTAGCCCTCGATCTCGTCGAGCGTTGTCAGCACCGAGTCGGGATCGAGCATCTGGTGCACTTCGCCCCAGACGCGACTGTCCGTGGCAGGAACGGCTGCGGGGTAGATACCGAGATCGAAAAGCATGGCGGAAATCCAGCCCCAGCCGACCGGCTCGAGGACGTCCGCAAGACGCCTCCGCCCAGGGCGCTCGAAGCCGCTCATCAAGGTGCCGTAGAAAAAGACGAGGTTATTCACTGACGCGAGTGGACTCACTGGCAGTTACGGTGGAGAGGGGAACTCTGTTTACAGGTGACACAAGGGCGGGTCAGACGCGCGCCGGGTCACAGGGTCGCACGTCCGCGGAACCGCAGGAGCGATGTCGACGGGAAGGTTGCTGTGGTGTCCCTCTATCGTGTCTGCCGGCTGGCGCTGCCGGCGAGCGCACCGAGCGCGTCGATCACCTCGGCCGGCAAGTCGAACGACAGTTCGACAGTCTTGCCCGTGCCGCCAAGCTGCAGAGAGTTGACGAGCGCATCGAGCTGCGGTGTCGAGCCGGCCTGGAGCTTCGCCAGCGCCATGAATCCGCGCACGACGTCGCGAAGGTTGTTGCCCGACTGCTCGTCGCGGGCTTCGGCACGCAGCGCAGCGCTGAGTCCCCCGTTGATGTTGGCGCTCGCCGAAAACCAGGTAATGGGTGGGAGCCGCTCGGCGATGTCGGACGGGAGCGACGCCCGGGAGATGAGCAGGTCGAAGCGGCCCACGGCCCAGGCATCCCCGTTATCGAGTGCCGCAATCAGGTCCATCATCTCGGCGTTCGTGGTGACGCTGGCGCCGCCACTTCTCAAGTCCACCGCCAGGCGGACTTGACTGTCGCCGCCCACGGCCACCAGGCCGGGCTCGAGAAACGCGAGAGCCAGCGCCGGGTGTCCCTGCCCTGACGGCGCCACGATAAGACGCTTCCCCTGATATTCCTCGACCTGGGCGCCGTGCTCGCGCATGAGCGCCTCGATCTTGACCTCGTCGAAGCGGCCCCGGGCCAGCACCAGACCCGAGCCGGGCAGGTTCGAGCCCGGCTCTCCGGCCGGAACCACATACGCGATGACCCGGTCGATGTCGGTCTCGATGTTGATACCAGTCCGCTCCTGGAACTCGCGCTGTCCGTCACCCTGCGCCGGCACGGCCGCGCGCAGCCTCTTCCGGAGGTCCGATGTCATCACCTCTTGCACGTTCGCATACGCGACGAGCGACGCACTGGATGGGACGAACTGAAGCTCCGCGGGGCCGGCCGGCGCCACGAACGCACCGGCAGTGAAGCCCATGTAATAGGCCACGAGCCCGGTGCCAACGCCCGCGCTCAAGACCAGGAGCGAAGAAATAACGAAGTATCGGGTCCTCGCCGTCATGGAGTGCTCCCTAAGCCCGTATACGAGTACAGCTTGAACACCGTTCCTTCTTTTCCAGGCCGACCGCGCGATTCCTTCTTTTTCCGGGCCGACCGCGCGATGGCCCCGGTCGCCCTATTGCTCCAAGACGTACTCCCTATTCTCCACGGCACGGGCGGCAAGCCACAAGGTCCCGCCCGTAATGATCGCAAGCGCCGCCAGGCTGACCGGAACCGATGGCACCTCCCGAAACATCTGCATCAAGGCGCCGATCGCCGAATCGTCCGGCATGGCGTGCGGCACCAGCGCCTGCAGATAGTATGCGACCGTGGCCTGTTTGAGATAGCCGGGAAACAGCAGCACGAACGGCTCCCAGCCGAATGCGAACACCAGACCCATGACGAGCGGGCGCTTGAGGCGCGCGCCCACGAGCGCGAAGACGGCACCGTACGCGGCCAGACCCGCAGCCAGCATCCCGAGATCGGCCGCGAGCTGGGGAAACGACGCCCCGACGCTGCCGCTGCCGATGGGCACGATCAGGAAATACACCAGAACGACCGATGGCAGGATGAGAAGCGCCGTGCAGACAAGATACGCCAGGTACTTGCCCAGCAGCACCGCGCCCCGCCGGACGGGTCTGGTGAACAGGTACGTGATCGTCTTGTCCTCCACCTCGTCGGCAATGAGCGCGGTTCCATAGAACACGCCAAGCGCCGGCACGATGAACCGGATGTAGAGAAACCAGATGATCGTGCCAAAGAGCGCCGCGCTCCCGACGAGGTCGCCACTAATCCGAGGCGGGCGGGACAGGCCAACCGCCACCAGGCCCCGGAAGGACGCGGCCAGAAGGACAGGCCCCGCCACCAGCAGCACCAGAAACACGGACCGGCGGGACCAGAGCATCTGGCCGAGCGACAGGTCGAACACCCGCATGGCCGACGCCAGAAACGGTGGGGGGGCGTGCACGCGTGGTCCGGTCATGGCTCACTTCACCAGATAGTCGAACACGGCCTGCAGATTGTCGTCGGGAGAGGTGACCTCGTGGATCGCGCCGAACTCGCCCGAGGCGGCCATGGCCGTCAGGCGCGCGTAGAACGCGTCGGGGCGCGCTGTCTGGACGACCACAGCGGCGTCCTCGAATGCGAGGCTGATGACGTCGCTCTCGGCCAGGAACTCCCGCGCCAGCGCCCGGGGCCTGTCGGCCTTGATGTGCACCTTGTGCGGATGCTCGTCGATGAGCTCGCGGATCTGATGCACGTTGCCTTCAGCCAGGATCCGTCCCTGGTTGATGAGCAGGATGTTGGATGTCATCGCCTCGATCTCGTGCAGGATGTGGCTCGACACGAGCAAACTCCTGCCGGCCCTCACCCATTCACGAATCAACCGGATCGTCTTCCGCCGGCCGATCGGATCCATGCCCGCCAGGGGCTCATCCAGAATGAGGAGGTCGGGGTCATGGGCGAGGGCCTGGGCCAGCTTCACACGCTGGCGCATCCCTTTGCTATAGGCACCGATCTTCTTGCCGGCCGCATCGAGGAGATCGACCAGCTCGAGCGCACGACGGGCCTTCTCGAGTGCGGCGGCTTGGTTGGCCCCGTTCAGCCGCAACAGCGCCGCCACCCATTCGAGACCCGTCATTCGTTCGTAGAAAGCGTCCTGCTCGGGGCAGAATCCGAGCCGCAGAAACAGCGCCGGGTTCCCCCAGGCTGGCTGGCCGAGCACAGCGATCGAACCCTTGTTCGGCCGGAGTTGGCCGGTGACGACCTTCATGAACGTGGACTTGCCTGCCCCGTTGGGCCCGAGCAGACCCGTAATGCCGTCCGGGATTGTCAGCGTGATGTCGTTCAGCCCGATGATCTGGCCGTACCACTTCGACAGATGGTCGGCCGCGACGACGACGGGCCGGGCGTCAGTCACGCGACGACCTCCACACCGCGAATCCTGCGTTCCAGGATCCAGGCCGAGGCGGCGATCGCGCCCACGATCACCATGCCTGACACTGGTATGGGAGTTCTGTACCGGAGCGGCAGCTGGAATACGGCGTCTCCGATATGGGCCAGCGTGTACGACAGCGACACCCACGAGAGGGCCGAGTCGCGCGTCACCGCCCACAGCACGCCGTACACCGCCTGGGTGAAGAAGGTCAGCGCGGCAAACAGGATGCCGACGAAGCGGCTGCTGTTCGACAGCGACGAGAGCCCGAGCATGACTGCGCCAATGGTGACCACCTGAATGAACGAGAACACCGTGATCGCCGGAAGCAGGACAAGATTGTCCACGAAGAAGGCGACGCTGCCAGACAGCACGATCTGCACCAGCAGCAGGAGGATCGCCGGCGCCCAGCCGACCAGCAGCAGGAAGGTTGCGAGCACGGCGAACTTGCCGAAGATGTACTCCGCTCTGGTCAGCGGCTTCGACAGGTAGACCTGCAACGCATTGGCGCGGCGGTCGTTGGCAATGAGCCCGGCGCCCGCGTAGACGGTCACGAAGAAGAGGAACACATCCTGCTGATCCAGAAACTGTCGAAACATCTGGACATCTGGCGCCAGAAATTCGGCCTGCGGCAGATTGCTCGACGCGTAGATCTGGACGGCGCGTACGAAAAACGGCAGCCAGGCCACGATCAGCAGGCCGACGAACGCACGCCGCCGGATCGACGCCCTGACGCCGGCTCGCGCGATGACCGACCATGCCCGCCCGCGCGGCGCACGTTCCCCTGCGTATCGCCTGTATCCCTGATCGTGAATCGGCATGGGTGCTACTGCTCCCCCACCGCCTTCGCAAAAACGTCCTCGAGCGTCTGGACGCTTGGGCGAAGATGGCGCACCTGCACGCCGGCCGAGACCGCGAGCGCAAACAGGTCGCGCGCGCCGCCCTCGCCCGGCACGAATACGCGCATCACCTCATCGTCGGTCGCATGGCATTCGATGCCGGCGGCCCGCAGCTGCTGAAGGAATGCACCGTCGCCGTCGGGGGCCTTGATGCGCAGCTCGTAGAGACGCCCGCGAGGCTGCTTCAGGGCCACGATGGGCCCCGCCGCCACGACGAGGCCCTTGTCGAGCACGACGACCTCGTCACAGGTGTACTCGACGTCGGGGAGCAGATGTGACGACACGATGACGTTGACGCCCTTGTTGTGGGCCAGATCCCGAATGAGCTCGAGCATCTCATCCCGTCCCTGTGGATCCATGCCGTTGGTGGGCTCATCGAGAAACAACAGATCCGGGTCGTGCACCAGCGCCTGCGCCAGCTTGATTCGCTGCTTCATCCCGGTCGAGTACGTCTCGATGTTGCGGTACCGCGCCTCTCCGAGGCCGACGTAGAACAGCATCTCGTGCGCGCGCTGCATGGCGTCCACCGGGGGGAGCCCGGCGAGCTCGCCGCAATAGGCGACGAAGGCCACCGCGTTCATCCCGGGAATGTGTCCGTCGGTTTCTGGCATGTAGCCGATGCGTGCGCGGATCTCGAGCGGTGAGCTGGCGACGTCGAGACCGAGCACGCGCATCCGGCCAGACGAGGGCACGAGAAACCCGAGCAGCGCCTTGAGCATCGTGCTCTTGCCGGCGCCGTTTGGGCCAAGCAGGCCAACCGCACCTGCCGCGAAGCTGGTCGTGACCTCCCGCAACGCGGGCTGCGCACCGTACGCGACGGTGACGTTCTCGAGCGTGACGACCGGATCGGGCGCAGTCATTTACCTGGATATACGAACGTGCAGCCGGGGAAGGTCCCTCCCGATCACAGGGTGCCCCTGAGGCCGAGCGCGTCCGCCTGAGGGCGCATGAACGTGATCACGTTCGCGATGTGGTCCGAGAGCGGCAGGCCCAGCAGCGCGGCGCCCGCGTGCAGATCCTCGCGCTTCACACCCCTGGCGAACGCTTTGTCCTTCATCCTCTTCAGCACCGACGACGCTTCCAGATCCAGGACGCTTCGTGTCGGGCGGACGAGCGCCGCCGCGGTGATGAAGCCGGCCAGCTCGTCGCAGGCGAACAGCGTCTTCTGCAGCAGCGTTTCACGGGGCACGCCGCTGTAGTCGGCGTGCGAGAGAATCGCCAGCACGACCCACTCCGGGTATCCGCGCTCCCGCAGGATCTCGCTCCCCCGGAACGGATGCTGCTCGAGGCTGGGCCACCGCTCGTAGTCGAAGTCGTGCAGCAGCGCGACGACGCCCCAGCCGATTTCGTCTTCGCCAAACGTGACGGCGTACCCGCGGACCGCGGCCTCGACGGCGAGGGCGTGCTTGATCAGGCTCTCGCTCTTCGTGAATTCGTTCAGCAACCCCCACGCGTGCTCGCGACTCAGCTCCATAGATTGAGGCACACGGTGATGATAACGGCGTTGACGAAGTCGATGAAGAAGGCGCCCACCATGGGCACCACCAGAAAGGCCCGCCGGGCCGGTCCGTACCGCTCGACGAGCGCTTCCATGTTCGCCATGGCGTTGGCCGTCGTGCCGAGCATGAACCCGCACAGCCCTCCGCCCATGACGGCGGCATCGTAGTCGCGTCCCATCAGCGGAAAGACCGGCCAGAACGAGACGAGGGCCACGAGCGCGACCTGCGCTGCGAGCACGACGAGGATCGGGAGCGCGACCCCGGCAAGCTCCCACAGCCGGAGGGTCATCAGCGCCAGCACCAGGAACAGTGAGAGCGCCACGCCTCCGATATCGTCGATGACCCGCTGCGACAGGCCGATCCACCTCGTCACGTCGTCGAGATTGCGAATGAGCGCCGCCACCAGCATCGCCCCGATGTAGGCGGGGAGCGTCAGGTCGAGCGCCTCGAATCGTCCGCTCACCCAGGACCCGATCCACATCGCCACGAGGATGACGACCAGAGCCTTGAGCAAGGCGTAGGATTCCCGATCCTCGCCCATGGGCGGTGGTGCTGAGACAGGTCGATCGAGCCGCTGCTCCACGACGTGAGCGGCGACGGGCGGCGGTTCGGGGACCGCACGCCGGCCGGCCCGGCGCAGGCGATGACGCTCGATGAGCAGCGTCCCCACGGGGCCGCCGATCAGCCCGCCGGAAATGATCCCGACCATGGCCGCCGCAACCGCAATCGCGGCCGCGCCCCTCACCCCTGCCTGTTCGAACTGCGGCGCAAACGCCAGCCCCGTCGCCGGCCCGCCGGTCAGGGTGACCGAGCCGGTCAACACGCCGAACAGCGGGTGTACGCCAAAGGGAAGGGAGACAAGGACGCCGATGACGTTCTGCAGCACGGCCAGCACGGTAGAGACGACCAGAAAGATCGCGACCTGCGGCCCCCCGACCCTGAGCAGCGACACGCTGGCGCCAAAGCCGATCGTGGTGAAGAACGCGATCATCATCGGCGACTGCAGGCGCGTATCGAAGGTCACGATCTCGACGCCGCGCGACCGGGCCACCGTGACGACGAGGGCGACAATCAGCCCGCCGATGACCGGCGCGGGAACGTTGTATCGCGCCAGCCACGGCACGAGCCGCCGGACGAAGTGACCGCCGAACAAGGCCAGGCCGCCGAACGCCACGGTGTTGACGAAGTCTAGGTTGACCATCGGCTGCGCTCAGGGCCCTTTGCCGGTTGCCGACCGGCACGTGCTGATGTACCGTCGCGCAGGCAGATCTTAGTTCAGATGACCAGTTGACGAAGGAACGGGCAGTGGTAGACAGCACGCGCGTCGCGACGGCCGGAGCTCCGGCAACGGCCCTCGACACGGAGTTCACCCGTGGACTCGGGCTCTTCGACTCGACAATGGTTGTCGCGGGCTCGATGATCGGGTCGGGCATCTTCATCGTCTCGGCCGACATGGCCCGCTCGATCGGCAGCGCCGGCTGGCTGCTCGCCGCCTGGGCGATCACCGGCGTCCTGACCATCGTCGGCGCGCTCTCGTACGGCGAGCTGGCCGCGATGATGCCGCGTGCCGGCGGTCAGTACGTGTACCTGAGGGAGGCGTTCTCCCCGCTCTGGGGATTCCTGTACGGGTGGACGCTGTTCCTCGTGATTCAGACGGGCACGGTCGCCGCCGTCGCGGTGGGCTTTGCACGGTTCCTAGGCGTCCTGTGGCCGTCGATCGCCGAGGATCAATACCTGGTCGCACCCATCCACCTCGGCTCGTCCTATGCCGTGTCGCTTTCCACCACTCAGCTTGTCGGCATCCTGCTGATCGTGCTTCTGACCTGGACCAACACGCGCGGCCTCGAGTACGGGCGCATCATTCAGAACGTGTTCACGACGACGAAGACCGGGGCGCTCATCGGGCTGATCGTCATCGGGCTCGCGCTCGGCTGGAACGCCACGGCCGTCGGCGACAACTTCGGGAACTGGGGAGCGGCACGGGGCGTCACCGACATCGCGCCGGGTCTGTCGGCGGCGACCGCCTTCGGCCTCTTCATCGCGCTGTGCGTCTCACAGACTGGATCGCTCTTTTCGGCCGATGCCTGGAACAACATCACGTTCACGGCCGGCGAGGTCAAGGAGCCGCGCCGCACCATCCCGCTGTCGCTCGCCTTCGGCACGATCATCGTGATCGGCCTGTACCTGCTGGCCAACCTGGCCTACCTGGTGACATTACCGCTGGCCGGCATTCAGCATGCGCCGTCCGACCGGGTCGCGACAGCGTCGCTCGACGCGGCGTTTCCCGGCGAGGGCGCCACCATCATGGCGGTGGCCATCATGATCTCGACCTTCGGCTGCAATAACGGGCTGATCCTGGCCGGCGCACGCGCGTACTATGCGATGGCGAGAGACGGCCTGTTCTTCCGCGGCGCCGGTCGCCTGAACGACGTCAAGGTGCCGGCGCGCGGGCTCGTGCTGCAGGGTGTCTGGGCGGCGGCTCTCGTGCTGCCGCGCACGTACACCGCCACCACGCAGTCGTACGGCAACGTGTACAGCAACCTGCTCGACTACGTCGTCTCGGCCGCGCTCATCTTCTACATTCTGACGATTGCCGGACTGTTCCGGCTCCGGCGCACGCGCCCGGACGTCGAGCGCCCGTATCGCGCGATCGGGTACCCCGTCGTTCCCGCGCTCTACATCGCCGGCGCTCTGACGATTCTCGGTGTCCTGTTTGTCTACCGGACGGCGACGACGTGGCCCGGTCTGGTCATCGTGCTGCTCGGGGTGCCGGTGTTCTTTCTGTGGCGGGGCCGGAGCTGAACGATATTTCCACGACACCGCTCACCGGAGTGAAACCCAGCTTCGTCGCCCTCGGAAAACGTCCGTGTTAACGTAGACGCAGGCGGCAGGGGTCGAGGAGAACGGGGGGAAGATCATGAAAGTGGTTGTGGATTTCAGGCGATGCGACCTCCACGGGCTCTGCGTCGAGGCCGCGCCTGAAGTGTTCAAGATTGGCGATGACGGCGCACTGCACATCGTGAACGAGACGCCACCGGAAGGCCTGCGAGCGAAGGTGGACGTGGCTGTGCGAGGGTGTCCAACGGGTGCGATTTCGATCGAGAAGTGACGCGCTCCGATGCTGCGCCGAATCGTCATCGTTGGCGCCTCGCTCGCGGGCCTGCGCGCCGCCGAGACGCTGCGCGACCGAGGCTTCGACGGTGAGCTGACGCTCATTGGCGACGAGCCATACCGGCCCTACGACCGTCCGCCGCTGTCGAAGCAGGTGCTCCAAGGCGTATGGGAGCCGGAGCAGAGCTTTTTCCGCAGCAAGGACGGGTACGACGCGCTGGCGCTCGATATGCGGCTTGGCGTGCGCGCGACGTCAGTCGACCTCCGCGCCAGGCGCGTCGCGCTCGCCGATGGCACGTTCGCCGAGTTTGATCGGCTGATCATCGCGACGGGTGCGCGCGTCCGGACCTTCCCGGGCCTGGCGCCACGATCCGGTCTGTTCGTGCTGCGCGGTCTGGACGACGCGATCGCGCTGCGGCGGGCGCTGATGGACGCGCCCCGCGTCGCGATCGTGGGCGCCGGGTTCATCGGCCTCGAGGTCGCCGCCTCCTGCCGGGCTCGCGGCCTGCGTGTCACGATAATCGAGTCGCTTCCCGTCCCCCTTTCCCCTGTGCTGGGGCCGACCTTCGGCGGGATGGTCGCAGCCATGCACCGGGACAACGGCGTGGACCTTCGCACCGGAGTGACGCTGACCGACGTCGTCGGCGAGCCCCGTGTCGCCGGGCTTGCGCTCTCGGACGGCTCACGGATCGACGCCGACGTCCTGGTGGTCGGCATCGGGGTCACGCCAAACACGGAGTGGCTCGAAGGGAGCGGCCTCACGCTCGACAACGGCATTGTCTGCAACGGTGCCGGTGAAGCCGCACCGGGTGTCTATGCGGCGGGCGACGTCGCCCGCGTGGCGAACCGGTGGCACGGCGATTCGCCGCGAATCGAGCACTGGACCAACGCCGTCGAGCAGGCGGTGCACGCCGCGGAAAACGCGCTCGCCGGCCCTGAGGCGTCCACGAGCTTCTCGTCCGTGCCGTACTTCTGGTCGGACCAGTACGACTGCAAGATTCAGTTCATCGGTCGCGCACGTCCGCACGACGAGGTGGTGATCGTCGGCGGGTCGCTGGCCGACCGGCAGCTGACGGCGCTCTACCGGCGCGGCGATCGCGTGGTGGCATGCCTTGCCGTGAATCAACCGCGCGCGCTCGTCACGTATCGGAAGCTGCTCGCACGCGGCGCGCTGTGGGAAGCGGCCCTGTCGGGAACCTCCGCGTCGTAGCGCATCTCGCGGGTGGCTCAGGAGAGGCCGTCGCGCTTCCATTCAGGCTCTCCCGCGACTCATCTCGATCGCCTTGTCGATTACAGCGCGAGTCTCGGGGGCGAGACCACACGCGCCCAGCTCGCCCGCTGATGCCCAACGCACGGCCCCGGCATCGGACCCTCGCGCAAGCTCACCGCCGACCGCCTCGCACAGATAGTCCACAACGGTGAAGTGATATTCGACCAAGCCGTCGGCCGTCCGGTGAATCCGGTCGACGACGTCCACGATCGGTCCGACCAGAACGTCAAGCCCGGTCTCCTCCCGCACTTCACGGACGAGCGCATCGGCCAGCGTCTCACCAAGCTCCACCGCCCCGCCGGGAAGGCTCCACTCGCCCTTCAGCGGCTCGTGCGCCCGCTGCACGAGCACAACGCGGTCCTCATGGACGATCACCGCACCCACGCCGACAACCGGTCGATCGGGAAAGGCTCTCACTCGTACGCCTTACAGCGGGAGAGCGGGGTCCGCGTTGAGATCGAGGGCCGACCGTGCGCCGGCTCGAAACCGGCGAAGACCGGCGGCCGCAATCATGGCCGCGTTGTCGGTCGACAGCTGCAGGCTCGGCACGAACGTGGGAATCTCCCGAGCCTCTCCGTGTCGCTTCAGTTCCGCGCGGAGCCGGCTGTTCGCCGACACGCCGCCCGCCACGCCAATGCTCTGGGCCTGGTGGCGGCGCGCCGCCATGAACGTGCGGTCGAGGAGCGCGGCGACGACAATCCGTTGAAAGCTGGCGCAGATATCGGCCACGTCCTGCTCGGACGGCGGCCTCCCGTCCTGCGCCTTGACATGACGCACGACGGCCGTCTTCAACCCGCTGAAGCTGAAGTCCAGGTCGCCCGTGAGCCCCGGCGCGTTGCGATCGGCGTGGGTCAGCCGCGTGGTCGGCAGCGGTACGGCCCGTTCATCTCCCGTCTGAGCGAGACGGTCGATGATGGGGCCGCCCGGATAGCCGAGGCCGAGCAGCTTGGCCACCTTGTCGTACGCCTCTCCCGCCGCATCGTCCCTCGTCCGGCTCAGGAGCCGATACTCGCCCGGGGTCTCGACGAGATAGAGGCTCGTGTGTCCGCCGGAGACCACGAGCACGACCGAGGGGAGCGGCAGCTCGCCGTTGTGAAGGACGAGCGACTCGATGTGCCCGGCGAGATGATGCACGCCCACGAAGGGCAGCCCGGCAGAGGCAGCCGCCGCTTTGGCGAACGAGAGGCCGACGAGCAGCGAACCGACCAGACCGGGACCCTGCGTCGCAGCGACGGCGTCGAGGCCGCTCCAGGTCACCCCGGCTTCGTCCAGCGCACGCGCCACAACCCCGCAGATGTCCCGAATGTGCTGGCGGGACGCGAGCTCCGGCACGACACCGCCCCAGTCGCGGTGGATGGCCGCCTGCGAGGCCACGATGTTGGAACGGATGGCCCACGGCCGGCTGGCGTCGCCGGTCTCTTCGACCAGCGCCGCGGCTGTTTCGTCACACGAGGTCTCGATACCGAGCACGATCATGGGTGCTGGTCACACGCCGTGGACCCCGGCGGGCACAATGGGCGCGAAGGCCGCCCGGAGAGAAATGTCATACGGCGGCCGGAGGATTCCGCGCTCGGTGATGATTCCGGCAATCAGCGCGTGCGGCGTGACGTCGAAGGCGGGATTCCAGACGAGCGCGCCCGCGGGCGCCAGCTGCGCGCCGGCGAGGTGGGTCACCTCCTTCGCGCTTCGCTCCTCGATCGGAATCCGGGCGCCGTCGGGCGTCGTCAGATCGATCGTCGACAGCGGAGCGGCGACATAGAACGGCACGCCATGCTCACGGGCCAGCACGGCGACGCCGTAGGTGCCGATCTTGTTGGCCGTGTCG